>JAXDJP010000081.1:0-4232 GCA_034665645.1 Actinomycetota bacterium
GGGACACTTGCTCAATTGGAGGGACTCGCCGACACGGTCGGAGATGCCTACCTCCGCGTGTTCCTCAAGGAGCGTTTCCGTGCGGGTCTTGGAGACGAGGTAAGAGAGATCCTTCCCAACGCGGTGAAGGTGATCATCGAAACACCCGACGCGCCACTAGGCGCAACGAAGAAGCGGCGCATCGGAACCGCCGCTACGCCGAGAGAGCTGTTCGCGGAATATCTGTCCGAGAGGAACAGCGAGGACGAACGAATGCTGCAGCTATTCGACTCGCTCTACGAGGAATCACATGCGACCGACGCGACTTGAGCTCTCGGGGTTCACCAGCTTCAGAGTCCCAACCGTCATCGACTTCGAGGATGCCGACTTCTTCGCGCTGATCGGCCCGACCGGATCCGGAAAGTCCACGATCATCGACGCGATCTGCTTCGCGCTGTACGGGTCCGTTCCGCGCTATGAACGGCAAGGTCTGGTTCACCCCGTGATCACGCAGGGGCAACTCGAAGCCAAGGTCCGGTTGGACTTCACGATCGACGACGTTCCCTACACCGCGGCCCGCGTCGTGCGACGGTCCGGGAAGGGAGCAACGACCCGGGAGGCTCGACTCGAAAGCGGGGACGAGGTTCTAGCCGGCAACGCCGACGAGGTCTCCGCCAAGGTCACGTCGCTACTGGGGCTCAGCTTCGAACACTTCACGAAGTGCGTCGTCCTTCCACAAGGTGATTTCGCTCGATTCCTGCACGACAAACCTAAGGACCGCCAAGATCTGCTTGTCAAATTGCTGAACCTCGGTCTCTACGAGCGGATGCGTCAGCTCGCGAACATCCGAGCAACCAGCACCCAGAACCAAGCGACCGTCGTCGAGACGCGACTGGAACAGGACTTCAACTACGCCACGAAGGAATCGCTGGTCGAAGCAAAGGGCCACG
Organism: Actinomycetota bacterium; assembly: GCA_034665645.1. Taxonomy (GTDB): domain Bacteria; phylum Actinomycetota; class CADDZG01; order CADDZG01; family WHSQ01; genus JAUJNU01. The sequence goes on from JAXDJP010000081.1 coordinate 930, forward strand.
CGGCGCGGCTCGAGAAACTGCGCAAGCGAACGGTGGAAGCGGCTCCGTCGCTCGACGCCTTCGAAAGCGAGCTCAGGACGCTCGAATCGAAAGCTGCAGATAGCCGCCGGTGGACCCGATTGATCGAGGATCTCGAGATGCCCGATGACATCGGGGCGCTCGCCGACGAGATAGCGGGGGCAGAGAAGCTTGCGAAGGAGGCCGAAGCGTTGGTGAAAAGCGGCTCCGACGCAGTGAAAGTGGCTACTAAGGAGCGGAAAGCGCTTCCCGAACAAGGCCCCCTTCTCACTGCCTTGTCGGCGCACAAGCAGCTCGGCGCGCTCACTCCCAAGCTAGAAGAGCAGCTGAAGGCGCTAGAAACCGTCGAGAAGACCCACGCAAAGGAAAGCGCTGCGTTAAAGAAGGCTGCCGAAGCCCTGGCTCTGGCCGACGACGCGCGTCGAGCCGCGGAGGACGAGCATCGAGCCGCGCATCTCGCGGCATCGCTCGAGCCGGGACAGCCCTGCCCCGTGTGCGATCAGAAAGTTGGTCGGTTGCCGTCCCGAAAGACGCCTTCGAACCTGGCCAAGGCCGGAGAGGCCTCCGACAAAGCGCGAGCGGAGGAGATCGCGGCCCGGCAGCGCGTCGACGTCGCGACCAACAAGCTCACGGAGGCGCGCGCCGTTCTCAAGACCCTCCTGGACCAAGTCACGTCGCTCGAGGCCGAGGTCTCGGCTCATCCCGATCGCGGCGCCCTCGAAGCGTCGCTGGCCAAGATCGAAGGGGCTGAAGCAAAGCTCGAAAAGGCTCGGGACGACGAGGGTGCAGCCCGCGACGACCTCCAGGCGATGCGCGAGTCGTTGACGCTGCTGCGCGAGCAGGAGGCCGAGGCACGGCACGACTTCGAGGCAGCCCGCGACGAGCTGATCCCGCTTACTCCTCCGCCCGCCAAGCGAAAGAGTCTCGCCGCCGACTGGGAAGAGCTCCTCTCGTGGGCACACGGGCATTCCAAGGACCTGACGAAACAGCTGGCCGACGCGGAGAAAACGATCGCAGAGGTGGTGAAGAAGCGCGACAAGCTGATCGGCGACCTGCAAGCCGAGTGCTCGGACTGCGAGATCGACGTCGAAGACGGAGCGATCCTCGAGGCCGTGGTCGCCGCGCACACCGACGCGGCACGCGAGGTCGAACGGATCGCCAAAGCGCTCGAGGAAGCAAAGGCGTTACGCCGGCGACTGAAAGAGCTTCAGGCAGAAGGTGACCTCGCGCACCAGCTCGGTGAACATCTCTCGGCAAAGCCGGGCCGCTTCGAGAACTGGCTGGTAAACGAAGCGCTCGAGCGGCTCGTTGAAGGGGCGACGAAGATCCTCGAAGAGCTCTCGGGCGGACAGTACGCGTTGGGTGTGAATGACTCCGGTGACTTTCAGGTCACCGACCGGCATAACGCCGGCGAGGTTCGATCGGCAAAGACGCTGTCCGGTGGGGAGACGTTCCTCGCCTCTCTTTCTCTCGCGCTGGCGCTGGCCGATCAATTGACCGACCTCGCGGCAGAGGGGGCCGCTCGTCTCGAGGCGATCTTCCTGGACGAGGGCTTCGGCACGCTCGACACCGAAACTCTGGACGTGGTCGCTGCGACGGTCGAGAACCTCGCCGCCACCGGGCGCATGGTCGGGATCGTCACGCACGTGAGGGACTTGGCGGAGCGCGTGCCGATCCAGTTCAAAGTCACGAAGGACACTCGCTCTTCGTCGGTCGAACGGGTCGTGGCATGAAGTTCTCGGTTGAGGCATGGGCAACCGAATACGGAACGCCCATGGAAGCAGAGATGCTCGAGCTCTCCGAGGGCAAGACCGACTTGACGGTCGAGTTCCCGATCGACAAGTGGGCGCCTCTTACCCTGGCCCCCGAAACCACGCTCCCGCAAAAGATCCTCTTCACCGACGGGGTCCGGCGCATCGACGCTCGTCTCTGGATAGAGACTCCCGAAGGCCGTGCGCGGCCCGCGGTATGCGCCTCGTACGCGGCGGGCGCCATCTGCTGCGACGGTCGGGCCGAGGTCGTCCATTCCACGGTCGAACGCGGGATGTTCTCCGCAGTGTCGGACGCCAGCGAAGTCGCGTCGCGCCACGCAACCTATGGAGTCCGCTCGGCCGAGGGCGATGCTCCCGAGCAGCTATGGCTTGCCATCCAGTTGCGCATGGGGATGCTCGAAACCGAGATCGCCATGCGCGAGGCCGCGGAACTCACGATCGTCGACGGACCCTTGAAGGCCAGCGTCACGGTCCCCCGCGCGGTCGGCTACATAAAGACGCATCACGTCGCGTACTTGCCTCCCGAGGTCGAGGGCGTGATCGCCCGGCTCACTCCCGGGAGCCGTACTCCCCTGTTCCTCACTCTCGGACGGTGGGGTCGCTATTCCTGGTACGTGCGTTTACCCGGAGGTGAAGGACATTCGTGGGCCGGCGTGGTGCGCTGCGAGGTGAGCGCCGATTCCGACGTAGAAGAAGTGAAACGGCTCGCCGACTCGGTCACCGCGGCGCTTCCAAAGTTCGCGTCCCAGGCACACAAGGATCCCCGAGCACCACAGAACCTCTACCCGATCGCGGGCTTAGAGAGAGAACTACGCAGAAGGCTCGGAGATCCCGCGCTGTTGTTCCGCTCCCTCAAGATCGCCGCGAGCGAGAACTCTAAGAACTAAGCGCCTCGCCGATCAGCTTCAGCACGCGGTCGACCATCTCGTCACTCGCGGTGCGACCCATGAGACCGATGCGGATGGCCTTGCCCTGCGTGGGCTCCAGGCCGCCCGAGATCATGATCCCGTGCTCGAGTAGATGGCGCTGGATCGTTGCGGGATCGTCGGCCCACGCTGCGACGACGAGATTTGCCTCAACGCCTTCGTGCGGAACCGGTTCCAATCCAAGCGAGCGAAGTCCATCGCGGCATTTCTTCGCAAGTTGCGCGCGTCGCTCGACCCACACCTCGAGTCCCGCCTCCTGGATCCGACGAACACTCGACGCCAGTGCAAGGACGAGATTCGTGGGCATGGTGACGGGGTGCGGGTGCCACGACCCCCACTCCTTCCGGTACCAGTCCCAGACCTCAAGGTCGAGATACCAAGAGTCGGGTCGTTCGCTGCGAGCGTCCACCCGCTCGCGCCCCTTGGGTCCAAGAGCCAACAAACCCAACCCTGGAGGCGCCTCGAGTCCCTTCTGGGTTCCGGTCACCAGCGCGCCTTTGCCCTTGCGGTCGACGTCGATCAACTCGCCTCCGACCGAGGCGATGCCGTCGACCATGTAAACCGCACCGGCGTCGTTCGCCACCTGT
>JAXDJP010000082.1:0-3867 GCA_034665645.1 Actinomycetota bacterium
CCCGCCCATACACCGCGAACGGCGGCCGACATGGCGAGCGATCTCCACGCTCTCATCAACGCCTTAGGGATGAGCAAGCCCGTGCTCGTCGGTCACTCGTTCGGCGGGCCTATATGCCTCAGTTTCGCTGCTGCGTGGCCCGATGAGATCGCGGGGTTAGTCCTAGTGGACCCGACGCACCCCGAGCAGTTCGATACATTCGGCCCCCTCCTCCCCGACCAGCTCGTCGACATGAAAGAGTTCTGGACCAAGGGATGGCGGACGCCGGATGGCACGGCCGAGCGCATCGATTTCCAGCGCACTTTCGCGGCTATTCGCGAGATCGGAAGTCTGGGAGATCTCCCCCTCACCGTCCTGACGTCGGGCGCGTGGCAGTTCACCGATGAAGCACACCAGACCTGGATCCGTTTCCATCGCGAATACGTCGCGCTTTCGAACCGCGGGAAGCAGCGAGTGCTTCCGAACACGGATCACTTCTTGCAACGCTCGGCTCCCAACGAGGTGATTGAGGCGATCAGCGAGGTCCTTGACGAACTCCGGCTTAACTAGCCCTTGCGCGAACCGTAGTCACCAAAGGGGTCGTCGCGGTCGCGGACCGCTTGACGGAAACCAACTTCTTGGGCTCGATCAACGAAGTCCAGCCCTTCCTGGGTGTGACGGGCGATCCCGTCGAACAACGAGCCGAGCGTGCGTGACGAAGTGAGCCCCATGTTCTCGGCGGTTTGGTTACACAGCATCTTCAGCATGACGAGTTGGTTCGTCGGAAGTTGAGCCATGCGCGCCGCCAAATGAAACGCGTGCTCCTGCAAGGATTCATCGGGGACGGCTTCGAGGATCATCCCGATGCGGGCCGCCTCGGGGGCGGGGATCTCGTCTCCCGTCAAGAGGTAACGCTTCGCGCGCTCCAGACCCAGCCGGTACACCCACATAGCGGTTGTCGGCGTTCCCCACACACGCGAAGGCGGATAGCCGAACTTCGCTCCCTCACCGGCGACGATCATGTCCGCACAAAGCACCATGTCGGTGCCTCCCGCGATACACCAGCCCTGCACTGCCGCGATCGTCGGCTTCCACGCGTACCAGAGCTTCATGTAGACGTCGACGAATGTAGAGATCACGCGCAGGTCTGCGACCGAGTCCCACACGCGCTCGCTTCCTGAATCGTCCGCTTGCATCTTTGTGGACCAATCGAGCCCATATCCCGCACAAAAGGCCGGGCCCTCGGCGCGCAACAAGATCACCCGGGTTCCCTCGTCGGCATCCGCCTCGTCGATCGCCGCCGAGAGCTCGTCGCGCAATCGTGGAGTGATCGTGTTGAATTCGTCGGCCCGCGTAAACGTGATGACTGAAACTCCGTCGCGCCTCTCGAGCCGCAGAGTTTCAGGTGCTGACATCAGCGCATCATCCCACCGGGTAAGGCCGGTTGGACATGCGAGACGGGCGCTTATTTACCGCCGTGAGGGCCGTGGCCCCCCTTCTTCGAAGACACGGTGTTGTTCTCGATCGCTTGGTAGGGCCGGCACGGCTGGTTGCGAAGGCTCGGACAGGGAGGCAACGCCGTAGGTGCGCTCATGCCCGGGATCACCGGCAGCACGAGGCTCGACGGGTGCTTCGGGGAGGACTCGATGAAGACGTCGGACGTTCCTGCGGGCACCGTTTCGCCGAACGACCACACGGGCTGCGCGCCGTTCGGTGCCGCGATCGTCACTCGGATGCTGGACCCGGCGCGGTACACATGGCCCTGGTAGTAGAGCGGGATGGCGACCGGGACGAAGCCATCGCTCGGCATCGGCGCCGAATCGCCGGCCAGGAACGTCGGGACCGGGCTGAGCAACGTGCCCGGGCGCTTGAAGAGGTTATTGGAATCGGTCGACAGCTTGCGCTCGCTGGCGCGCATGTAGCCGTTCTGGACGAACGTCTCGTTGCCGTCGGGGCGGACCTCGCTGATCGTTGCTTGCAGATCCACGTCGGGGGTCGACGAACGCACCCACGCGTAGACGGCCCCTGCGCCGATGACGGTTGCATCCTTGGCTAAAGGCTCCGAGACGTAGGAGACGGCCGAGCCTTGCGGGTTCTGCTCCCACCTCCAATCCCACTGTGATGCGTTGCCCCACAAACCGCCCGTACCGGTGTTGTTCCCGTAGTTGGTTAGCGGTAACGCATGAGCGTCGGACTTGTACTGGTCGACGCTCGCGGTCTTTGGAAGTTTGTCGGAAAGCTTGCCCTTCGCTCCCAAGTACCAGGTCTGAGCGGCGGTGTCGGGGATCGGGAAAGTGGAGAAAGACTGCTCGAACGCCGGGTAGGGGTCGCCGGGCTGCGCCGTTCCTGTGGGCCCGGCGCCCGCGCCGTTCTCGAAGAGCACCCGAACCGGCGGAAGCTTCTCGAAGGCATCACGCGCGAGGTCGTACGTGGGAAGCGCCTGGATGGGGTCAACCGGCATCGTAACGATGTCGTCCTGCGGGAGCCCCATCGCCGCTTGGTAAACGACCGGCGCGGCCGCCCGCGTCGCCGCCTGGTTGATTATCGGTGCTTGATCCGCGACGTACAACTCGAGGAAGTCGTACCAACGGTTGTAGGTCTCGGGATCGAGAGAGTCGATGTGAGCACCGTTTGTGAACGTGAACCACTTCTTGTCGGTACCGGTGAAGTGCGAGACGAGCTCGGGGCAGTGGCCCCCCGTTTGTTCGTCCTGCCATTGGCAAACGAGGAACGTCGGCACCTTGATCTTGTCGACGAACGTGACCGGGTCGAGCGGGTCTGCAACCTCCGGAACATAGTGGTCGTTCGCGGCGATCTTCGAACTTAGGTCGGCCGCTTCTCCGTGAAGTGCCTGGTTCTCGGCGCACGTCGTATCGCCATTCTGGATGCGGTCGTATGCCCACGCCTGCCCGCTGTTGGGGCCGGCAGGCTGTGCCTCGTGCTGACGCTCATTCGCCCACGCGACGGCGAAGCCCGTGTTCAGGATGCCGCCCGGATACAGCGTCGTCGCCGTGGTGTCGAGAACGGACAACGGAGAGATCGCCGCTAGCGACGGTGGGTTGAGTTGTGCGGTGAACAGTTGGCTGATACCGCCGTAAGAGATCCCCATCATGCCGACCTTGTGACCCTTAACCCACGGCTGGTTGGCGATCGTCTCGATCACGTCGTACCCGTCGAGACTCTGCAGCGGCTCGAAGAAGTCGAACGCGCCACTCGAGCAGCCTGTCCCGCGCATGTTCACGTCGACGACGGCGAAGCCCATCAGGTTCGCGAGGACGGCGATACCGCTGTGCGGTCCGGCTGGGTCGGCGTACCCATATCCCGAGTACTCGATCAGCGTCGGGTACGGCGGCATGTAGTCGGGTCCGTCGGGAAGCTCGGTCCCCTGCGGCACGCCCGGCTGTCCCGCGGGGCTCGTCGGCGGATGCACGGTGATGGCCAGCTTCGTGCCGTCACGAGTGGTCAAGTAGGAATAGCCGTTAACGGGGATCGACTGGTCGTAGATGCTCTTGTCCCAGGGAGCGGCGTCATCGTTGTGCACCGTGAGGGGGGCCGACTCGACGCCCTCGGAGGAGACGCGGTATCCGTCGCCCGGGGCCACCCCGCGGAACAAGAGCCCACCCAGCGAGTTCACGGTTTGCGTCTTCAGGGTGTCGCCAAGGGGGCCGATCAGTGACGCCTGGGCACCCGGCGTGAGACCGGTCGCGTACACCTGCTCGACGCTGCCCACGGCGTTGATGGTGGAAGTTGCCGCGACGGCACCCGTCCCCGCGAGTGAGTTGATGAGGAGGCCGAGGCTCAACACGATCGCACCTGCCCGCAAGCGCCTCGCCGCCGAACGTTTCACTATCCGCACGCCATCCGACATGTCGCCGCCTCCCAAGAGTC
>JAXDJP010000083.1:0-18883 GCA_034665645.1 Actinomycetota bacterium
GTACTGCTGGTAGACCGGCTTATCGAGCCCGAATTGTCGGCGTACTTCCTTCACGACCTCGGGCGTCGGTGACTTGCCTGCGAAGCGAATCGCCGGGTCGCCCGACGGGAGTATGTAGAAGATCAGATACGTCACTAGCGTGATGACGAACATCACGAGGACCAAGTACAGGAGCCTTCTGATGATGTATCTGACCATCGCCCATCCCCTTGCCTAGGAGATTCCCGTGTCAGGAAAACTAACTCTTTTTGCGAAAGGAAAGGAGAGCCGCCCCCCGTAGAAGGCGGCTCTCCCAGATGCTACCTACCTCTTGTTGCTCTAACTACTGCTGCTTCGACGGATCGACCGCGATCCTCGACCAAGCCGGCGTGCCGGAGAACTGGTCGAAGTCGTAGTTCGTGACCGCCGCACTCGTCGCGTAGACCTGCGTTGCGTCGAGGTACGGAACCCACGGAACGACTTCTTCCATGAGCTTCTTGTCGAGGTCGGCCCAGCACGTCTGACGCTCGGCGTCATCGGCAGTCGCTATGCAGTTGTCGATGTCGTCGTCGACGCTCGGGATGTCACCGGCGTACGGAACCCCGCACTCGTCAGCCTGCTTCTGCGTGAAGCCCACGAGGGAGTAGTTGCTGTTTCCCTCGCAGAGGATCGTGCGGCTGTCGAAGAGCGGACCCATGAACGTGTACGGGTCGGCGTAGTCCTTACCCCAACCGGGGCGAGGAGAGATCGGAACCTGCTTCGACACGGTCTGGATCGGGGTGTACGCATCCGTGACCGCCTTGTCGTCGATCGTGATTCCGATCTTCGCAAGCGAGTCCTCGATGACCGGGATCATGTCCGTGTTCGGAGGCGTGTTGCTGCTGATCTCCAGCACTCCCTGGCACTCAGGGGCCTCGTCACACTTCCCGTCCTGGTTCTTGTCGTACTTGGACTGCTTCATCTCTTCCGCTGCCTTGGTTGCATCACCTGCGTCGCCTTCGCTGCCGTAAGGCGCGTAGTCGTCGAGCTCGCCGTTCAGCATGGTGTCCGGGATGATGTGGTTCGCGATCTCACCCTGAGTAGGACCACCCCATGCGAGACGCAGACCTTCCTTGTCCATGACCCAGTTGACTGCCTTACGCACGTGGATGTCGTCCATGGGCGCGGAGTTCAGGTTAAGGGTGATGTACCAGGTGCGGTCACCAGCGTCGACGTGAAGTCGAGGCTTCAAAGCGTCGTCCTGCAGGAACTTCTTCAGCGTCGGCGGCGTCGGCGTACCGACGAAGTCGACCTGGTCTGCGAGAACGCGCTGCTCGATGTCGTTCGTGTTCGTGTTGATCGTCTCGGTCCACGTGTCCGCGTAGTTCGGACGGTTCGGGTCCTCAACACCCTCGTTGTCGGGGTTGCGGACGAGCTTCATGAACTTCGTGGGGTCGAAGCCCGAGATCGGCTTCATCGAGTCACAGCTCGAGATGTCCAGCTTGTCGGAACCGTCGAACATGTAGCCCGCAGACGAGATCACGAAACGGCCGTACTCACCAGCGTTGGTGAAGCACTTCGCAACCTCTTCGGGGATCGGAGCGGTGGCCGGCATAGCGAGGCGGTAGAGGAAGTCACCCGTCGGCTTGGTGAGGTGGAAGATGATCTGGTTGTCACCCTTGACCTCGATACCGGAGATGCCGTCCTTGCCCGGGTCGTCTCCGACCTCGAGTCCTTCGATCGTGCCGACGTAGTAGCCCGCGTAGAGGGCGTTGACCGACTTCGTCGCGATGCGCCGGAACGCGTACTCAACATCCCGAGCCGTCACGGGACGGCTGACGGGGGGACCGAAGCTCACGTCATCCCGAAGGGTGAACGTGTACGTCTTGCCGTCGTCGGATACCTCTGGCTCCTGCGCTGCCAGGTCCGGAACGATCTCGTTACCCTCGGCGCCGCCCAGGTGCTTGTAGCCCATGACGGTGCGAAGCAACATGTTGGACATGACGCCCCACGCGTTGCCGAGGTACTCACCTGAGGGATCGAAGCCACTCGTGAAACCGAACTCTTCCGCCTCGATCGTGACGTCACCGCCGGGCTGAACATCGGCGCCCGTTGCGGATGTCGTACCGGTACCACCGGTGCCGGGCGTGTCGTCGTTGCCGCCGCAAGCTGCAGCGACCATGGCCATCACCATCAGTAAGCCGATGAGTGCCAGGTTTCTTTTCTTCGTCATTCACTAACCCTTCTCTAGATCGATGAAACGGGTGTTGCCGTAAAGCGTGTGCTGTACCTACCTCCCTTTCCTTGTCGTTCGATACGTACGGGGATCAGCGACCGGCGCGGGGATCTAGGGCGTCTCGTAGCCCGTCCCCCAAGAGATTGAAAGCAAGAGTGGTAGTCACCAAGAAGAGGACGGGGAAGATCATCAACCACGGAGCCCCCTCCAAGTTTCGGCTGGCTTCGGACAGCATGCGGCCCCACGAAGGTGTGTGCTGCGGGACGCCGAGCCCAAGGAAGGAAAGAGCGGCTTCGAACACGATGTTGCTGGGGATGATCAAAGTCGAATAAACGAGGATCGGTGCAACTAGGTTCGGCAGCACTTCGCGGAACATGATGCGCCGGTTACTGGCGCCCAGACTGCGCGACGCTTCGACGAACTCCTTCTCGCGCAGGGACAACGTGTTGCCACGCACGATGCGCGCGATGTAGGGCCAACTGAACGCGGCGATGATGAATACGACGACTCCGAGTCCCGGTTTGAGGAAGCCCCCGAAACAACCTTCCTTGGTCGTCCCGCACGCCGCCGCGATGCCGAGCGCAAACACGAGAAGCGGCAGGGACAAGATGACGTCGATCGTTCGGGAGATAACGGTGTCGATCTTGCCGCCGAAGAACCCGGCCGTCATTCCGAGACACACGCCGATGAATACCGAGATACCCGTAGCGATGATCGCTACCTCGAGTGAAGTGCGCGCTCCATAGATGACACGGATGAAGAGATCTCGTCCCGCGGTGTCGGCTCCGAATATGTACGTGCTGTTCGGACCTTTCGGCAACCCAAACTCGTCGCGCATCTGGCGGGCGAGCGACAGATCGTTCGGCCCCCGGTGAGTGATGTAGTGAGCGATCAACCCGGCGCCGAGCGCCAAGGCGACCAGCAGGAAGATGACGCCGAGGCCTACGAAGGCAACTCGGTCTTGTTTGAAGCGCGCCCAAAAAAGCTGGCCGGGCGTCTTACCGGCGACCTCTCCTGAGGGGTCTCCACCGGCTGGGGCGTCGTTCTGTAAGCCTACGTCTGACGAGACTTGGCTCATCTATTCACATCCCCCTACTACAGTTGTCGTACGGCAGTGTACGGCACCGGTCGCCCCTGCGCAATGAGTGGAAAATGGCCCCCAAATGGGGGTCCCCAACCAGCGCAGCCCCAATGCGGCGAGGATGCTACCACCGTAGTACGGGGCGGGCCAGAAGTGCCTTTTACCGCCCTGGGGAGCGCGAAAAGTCCGATTTAAAGACGGGGCCGATTCGCTCCCGGGATGCCTTCCTCGATCCGGTAAAACCCGAAGGATCCGATGCGAGGCGCCAGGATCGGGACGGCCCTCCAACTCTGCTGTATCTCCGAGGTCAGCGCCTTCTGCGACAGGGCGGAGTGGTTCGCTCTCTTGTTGATCACCCTGATGAATTTCGTGAAGTCCTGTTCCCTCACCGCCACTCCCTCGAGCAGATACGGGAACGGCGTGCCGGATGGCCGCAGCTGCCGGGCGTGGGCCGTGTCGCCGTTCAAGCGCCTGCGGCCCGCGTTCGAGACACCGGTCGAGGCCCTGCCCCTGCGGTCGTAGGACCGGGGGACCCTCTCTTCGGTCCACACCCTCACCCCCGTCGACGTTGGAGCGCCCCACACGATCGCGAAAGCTCCTCCGCTCTGCTCGGCGATGCGCGCTCCGGCCTGTAAGCCCAAGACCGCGGCCAGCAACGCCGCCGCCAGATAGGGCAGGGAGCCGACTCCGATAGGTGATGCTCCGGTGTCGGATAACGCCAGGAGTCGGGACACTCGCCTCGTCAAAGGCCCGCGCGCGCCGAAAGCGAGCACGCTGCGGCGGCCGAGGAGCTTGCTCTCTTGCTTCAGCTCGCACACCCGAACGAGGCTCGACGCGACCGCCAGAGGCTTGCCGGTCAGTTCGGCGGCGCGGCGGTCGGCCTCGAACTCACGATCGGATCCAAGCCGGCGGAAAGCGATGTGGGCCAAGGGGTTCCAGGCGACCATGTCTCGCAGGAGGCCCGCCATCAGCACCATCTGGATGTCATGCGAGGCCACGTGCGCCACCTCGTGGGCGAGGATCGCCTCCAGCTCGTCCGGCCTCAACCCTTGCAACAGATCGCGCGACATCAAGATCTTCGGAACCCTGTTCCCCACGGCGAACGCTCCGGACACGCCCGGCGGAAGGATCAACAGGTGCGGGACTTTGCGGAGGCCCGCCTCTCGAGAGAGTCTCCCGACGAGCTCAGGGATAGGGCCTTCGACGCCGGTGTCGGAGCAGCGCGCGAGCAACCGCCGCATAGAGAGGTAGCCGAGGAAGCGCCGGATCAGCATGAACATGCTGGCCGAGACACCGATCAAGAAGAGCCACGGCCCCGTCGAGCCGGTAAGGGTGTAGGGCACGATCACCCCGTCGGGCGACACGAGCAGCTTGAGCAGGCCGGTCGAAGAGGGGTGCTCCATCAGCGTCGGGCCCACGGGCCTCAGGACCGCGATCTCGGGCAGCACGCCGTGTTGGTAGATCATCGCCGCCACGAGGGGAAGCGCTAAAGGAAGAAGGAGCAGGAAAGAGGAACTGATCCCTCCGGGGCGGCCTATGAGCCGGCGCAGGACGAGGGTGAGAAGGAGCGTTACAAACGAGACGGCGAGGATAACGACCCACGCCGAGTCGGTTTCCAGCGAGATGATGGTCGGTGCAGCGCTAGTCAACTTCTCTCTTTGACTCACGCTGCGCGATCGCAGCGCGCAGTCCCTTGATCACATCGGCGTCTTCTTCCTCGACCCGATCGATGAAATAAGCGACTGCAGGATCTCCGAACTGGTTCACGAGCCAATCCACGACCGACTTGACGGTGGAATCGGCGTATTGGGCGCGGCTGACGAGAGGGTAATAGCGGTGCGCAGGCTGATCTTCCTTGCGACCGAGGAGACCTTTATCGGTCAAGCGGCCCATGGTCGTCATGACCGTGGTGTAGGCGATCGCCCTTCGCTCAGACAGTTCGCTATGAACATCCCGCACGAGGGCCTCGCCTCGGTCCCACACGATCTCCATCACCTCGCCCTCGAGAGGCCCGAGCACATCGGCGAGGGGCTGTCTTCTTCTGGCTGCTGCCATTGGCTCTCCTGAGGACGTCGGACCTAGATAGTAGGCCCCTTACGACCCGTTTGCTCGCCGCACTCGCGCGTTGACCCAATCGATCTGGGTCACGAAGGGGAGGTAGTGGGCATCTCGAACCCGAGTGCCGTAGACGATGGCCGTCTCATCCCACGACCACGGAACCCACGCGGCGCTCTCAGTCGCCACGCGATTCGCTTTCTCCCATAGCGCGGTGGCGGCCGCGGGATCGACCTCCGCCTCCGCCGCGCCGATCGCTCGTTCGAGCCTGTCGTCGTCGAGGAATGAGTAATTGCGGCTGCTCGAGGGATCGATCGCGTCGGCGGACAGGACGGAGCCGAGGATCGAGTACGGCCCGGGATAGTCCTTGCACCAACCGGTCGACGTTCCCACGGCTGTCCGCGAGGAAAGGCGCGAGTAGTACTTCGAGTATTCGTCGCCACTTGTTGGCTGCAACGTGACGACGTGGGAGAACCCGAGGCGCCGGAGATCTCCGACGACGGAGTCGAAGATGGCGTCGAACGGGGGGTTGGGGGAGCCGACCGCAGTTATCGGTCGGTCGTACCCGTCGGGGTATCCGGCGCGCGCCATCAAACGACGACCGCGATCGATGTCTCCCGCGGAGGCATAGGTGGCGAACGGGGCGAACCTCGCGGGTGAGAGATAACCGTCGATGCCGGGTGGGATAACGCTCGAAGCGATGGGTCCCGTCGCGGGACCACCGAAGATCCGTTTCAGGTTGGCGCGATCGATCGCAACGTTTACGGCGCGCCGCACGAGGGCGTCGTCGAACGGACGAACCTTCGTGTTCACGAACAGGTATCTGATGCATCCCTCGGGTTCGTGGATCAGACGCGCCAAGGTCGAGGGGTCCGTGACGATCCGCTCGAGCAGCTTGCCGGTCGGAGGAAGGTCCGCTGCCAGGTCGTACTCGCCGGAAGTGACCTTTGCGATCCCGTCTCCGATCCCGAACCCGAAGCGCCAGTCCACCCCGTCGACGTACGCGCCGCGCACCGCATCGCTCGCTGGATCCCAGTCCGGCGAGCGCTCCAGCCTCAATCCACCGTCTTCGTGTCGCGCGACGAAGTAAGGCCCGCTGAACAAGACGTGCGAGGGGTAAGAGGAGGTCACTCCCCGGTCGTAGCGCGACGCGTACGCCCTTCGGACGGGAGTAGATGCCGGCATCGCCAGTCGTGACGGCCAGTCCGTCGTCGGCTCCCGTAGATGGAACGCGATCGTCTTGTCGTCGATGCACTCGATGCCGGCGATATCCGAAGCTCGGCCATGAGAAAACGCTTCTGCTCCTACTAAGACGTCGTAATAGAACGGATAGCCGGCTTCCACCGAGGGCAGGAAGATCCTTTCGATCCCGTACTTGATGTCGTCGCACGTGATCTCGGTACCGGTTACGTCTGGGATGCGTTCGCCGCCCAACGCGGGTCCGAACCGGATCCCCGAGCGCAGCGTGAACGTCCACTCGGTCGCATCATCGTTAGGCGTCCCCGCGTCGGTCGCAAGATCACCGACGAGTCCGTCGCCCTCGCCGGGGTCGGGATAGCTCGTGAGCGTTCGGAAAACGCCGCGCGCCAGGAACCACGAAAGAGACGAATACATCGCGGCCGGATCGAGCTCGCCGACGTCGGACGCGCCGGCGATGCGCAAGCGTGGCCCGCTCGTCGGCACCGTCGAAGACGTGACCGTCGCAGTCGACCTCGGCGCGGCCCCCCCGGTACAAGCGACGAATAAGGACAGAGTGACCGGAACGACCACCCATCTCTTCGTCACTCGCCGTTCCTTTCCTTCCCTCTGCGCGTGTCCGAACTCCCTTGCGGCCCCCGACCTCGATACCTACGATGACTGGGTGGCGCACGAACGCACTCCCATCATCCGTGGCGAGCGAGTGTGGTTGCGCGGCTTCCGTGAAACAGATCTCGCAGCCTACGAACGCTTCGTTAATTCCGAGGACGCGCAGTGGGCCGGCTATTCACTTCCTCTGCCGCCCGACAAAGTGAAGGATTGGTACCAGAACAAGGTCCGAGCGGAACACGGGAAGGACGGCTACTTCTTCGCCGTCTCTCCGTTGGGTGCCGACGATTTCATCGGCACCACCTGGGTGTGGAACCTCAACTCTCGGATCGGGGGGGCCGAGTTCAGCATCTTCATGAACGATCCAGGCCGGTGGGGAACTGGACTCGGAACGGATGCCGCGAACGCTACGACCGACTTCGTCTTCGGCTTCACGGACATCGAGCGCTTGTGGCTGTACACCATGGCTCAGAACGAGCGCGCACAAAGATCGTTCGAAAAGGTGGGGTTCGTAAAAGAGGGCGTGTTAAGAGGTGTCGAGCGATACCGGGGCCAGGTCATCGACTGCGTCCTGATGGCGATGCTGCGCAGCGACTGGGACAAACTCGATCGCCCCCGGAGTTGGGACCTCTCCTCGCACTAGGTCGCACTGCTCATGCCCGCTGGGGCACCTTTGCGCCACGCGCCAAAGACCTCTCGTTGCAGGTTAGGTCGCGCTTTCGGAGAAACTCAGATCGTAGACAAAACGGATATCTCCCTTCGCGCGCGCCGCGGTGGGACCGATGCGCAAGAAAGGGACCACATGTTTTCCCGAGTTCTATTCCGGCGACCGAAGACCGCGCTTGCTTTGGTTTTGACCTTTGCCCTTGTTGGCTCGGCCCTGGCTTACGCGACCACCAGAGCGGGGTCGAACATCGCCCTCGGCGCGCGCGCGTGCCCGGCGGGCACCTCGTCTGCGTTCGAGAACGAACCGAACCTCGACCCCTCCTCCCTGCCCGCCGAGTACCGCGGCCCGCAAGGCGAGTTCCCGGAATGGATCTTCGGAGGCTGCGTACCTAGGGATCATGGAGAAACCTTCAGGGATCTTGCGATGCGCGACCTGCAGGCGTCGTCGATCCGATCGGCGCCCCTCGACTACGTACCAGACGGTGCGCCCCTGGCGGCCGCACGCGAGCGAGAGGCTCTCCTTCGGTCCGCAGCCCGAGTGCCCGGCGCAACCGGCACCGCGAAGCCGTACGGAAAGGGTCCGTTGATCTTCACCGACGAGCGCTACGACGAAGCGAACGGCACCGGCATCGTTCACGGCACCGGACGCATCGACGATCTCAAGTACGACCCCGTGACGAACCGCATGTTCGCGGCGATCGGGACCGGCGGGGTCTGGATGTCCACGAACCTCGGCAAGTCGTGGCGCCCCCTCACCGACAAACTCCCCTCGACGATCACCAGCTCCGCGGCCTACACGAAGGCCGGTGGGCCCGATGGGACGATCATCGCACTCACTGGAGAGCACACGTTTGGGGGTGACGCCAACGAAGGGATCGGCGCCTTCTACTCACGCAACCTCGGTCGTACTTGGAAGCGTTCGAAGGGCGTGCCCAGCGGCGCGCTTGGCTTCGCCACAGAGGTAGACCCGCAGAACCCGAAGGTGGTCTACGTCGCCACGGGCAAAGGATTGTGGCGTTCTGCCGACGCAGGAGAGACGTTCAAGGACGTGAAGCTCCCGACCGGCAAATGCCAGGCTGACTACTCGTCGACGAAATGCCACTTCGCTAACTTCGTTACCGACGTCGTCGTCAAGGCACCCAAAGGTGTCGGAGCGGACACCAAGGGAACCGACGTCGTCGCGGTAGTCGGTTGGCGCGCCGGTCAAGCTGAGGACCCGCAAGGATTCGTCCAATCCCCGATGAACGGTATTTACAAGTCGGCGACCGGCAAGCCCGGCAGCTTCAAGTATCAAGATGGACTCGCGACCGCGGCCGGAGGCCAAGAGAGGATCGGACGCGTCGAGCTCGGCCCCGCCGTCGGCTCCGACCAAGACCACGACTATCTCTACGCAGTGGTCGAGGACGCCGTCCTCTTCAACGGCGGTTTCCGTGCCGTCGACGTCAACGAACAGGATCCGGCGGGGCTGTTCGGTCTCGACAACCCAACGGTTTTCAACGGGGCGTACGTATCTGCCGATTTCGGGGAGACGTGGACCCAGCTTGCCAACGATACGGAGATGTCGCAGGTGTGTCCGGCCAACAAGTCCGTCTACTGCATCCCGGGTCTCATCGAACCGGGAGCGCAGGCTTGGTACAACGAATGGATCGCACCCGACCCCACGAAAGCGGTTGGCGGGGTTCCCTCGCGTGTGCTCATGGGCCTCGAGGAGGTCTGGCAAACGCAGACCCCGAACCAGATCCCGCAGAACACACAGGCGACGAAGTTCGAGGTCGTAGGCGCTTATTACGGAAGCGCCGACTGCCTCCTTGCAGCAACGAACTGCTCCGCCAACAAGCAGACAGACGTGAACACGACGCACCCCGACCAGCACTCGGCGGTGTTCGTTCCCGCGGTGGACGACGAGGAGACGGGGAACGTCACGCTCTTCGTGGGGAATGACGGCGGACTTGCACACCAGGACGCGACGCAGACGGATGACTTCGACCAGAACAGCTGGCAGCTCACGCAGAAGAACGGCCTCTATACGTTGCTTCCTTACTCGGCGATCATGGCGAACGACGGGGTGGTCTACGCCGGGTTGCAAGACAACGGGACGATGCGCATCAACCCGAAGGACGACTTCAAGCAGTTCGAAACGATCGGAGCCGACGGAACGATCGTTGCGGTCGACCCTAAGAACAGTGACTACGCGTTCGAGTCCGTCCAGTACGGGGCGATGAACGTCACCACCGACGGGGGGCAGACGTGGCGTGATGTGGAGCCACCGGCCGACGAGAAGCGTTTCGTCAGTCCCTTCGTCATGGACCCTCTGAACAAAAATCACATCGTCGCCGGAGGCCAACAGATAAACGAGACGCTGTTCGGACCCGACACGACGACGGTCTGCGACACGCTCGACTGCCCGCCGGAAGACGACTCGAAGGACTGGCTCACTGTCTTCGACCTCGGTACCGCAGATCCCTTGGCGAACCCGAAGCCGGAGACGCCCGACCCGCCGCCAAACGTGCAGACGGCGATCGACACCCGAGGCGACGTCAGTTACGTCGGGTTCTGTGGGCCGTGCGACGTGCTGAACTCGCCGTACCCGTTCAAGAACGGCATCGCCACGAACATCGGTGGAGACAAGCCCGCCAAGGCCGGAACGCCCGACGGGTGGCACAAGGTCAAGACCAAGGGACTTCCGAACCGTTACATCACGTCGCTCGCTATCGACCCCAGAGACAAATCGACGAAGACCGTCTACGCAACTCTCGGCGGTTACAGCAGGCCGTGGGTCGGCCCCGGAGATCTGAACGACCCGAATAAGAACATCGGAAAGGGCCATGTCTTCAAGTCGGTCGACGGCGGCGTCCATTGGACGAACGTCTCCGGCAACCTTCCCGACGCGCCCGCTCTGTGGGTTCAGCCCAAGGGCAAGCAGCTTCTCGTCGGGTCGGACCAAGGGGCCTTCATCTCCTCGAACACCCGCAGCGACAGCAGGTGGGCGCCACTTCGTGGGATCCCCGCGACGCCGGTACCTTCGATCCACCTGAAGCCGAACGATCACAGCATCGCGGTGATCGGAACATTCGGCCGCGGCGTGTGGACCTACAAGTTCGGCACGACGCGGAAGCCGCCCGCGTCGAAACTCCTGCAGCCGTTCGTTCGGATGTCGCCGTCGAACACAACACCGCGGCGAGGGACGCTTCTCACCTTCAAGACGCGCATCTTTGGTTGCACCAAGTCCGCCCGCGCATTGAAGGCGCTGGCGGGAACGAAGGTGGAACTCCAACGGAAGAAGAACGGCGAGTTCGTGACGCTCAAGCAGAAGCGCACGAACGACGAGTGCCGCGCGGTCTTCCGAAGCCGCGCGAACTTCAAAGAGGCAACGTTCCGAGCTTTCTGGCCGAAACAACACCCGAGATACCGGAAGGGCAACTCCGAGGTCTCGACGATCACCACTCACTGAGATCCGGGGGGCTTCCTCTGGGAGCCCCCCCTAGTTCTGTTTGGTGAGTGGGCGAGGGGGGATTTGAACCCCCACACCGTCTTGATGGAAGAGTCGAGCACTGGCCTGTTTTTCGGTGGGCGAGGGGGGATTTGAACCCCCACACTCTTGCGAGCACTGGCACCTGAAGCCAGCGTGTCTGCCATTCCACCACTCGCCCGGAACGTCATAAGCTAACTGGGCGTGAGTTAGCCGGGTGCGGGCATAATCGTGCTCTATGGGAGTGGCCAAAGGGATCGAGCAAAGGCTAGAAGGCCTGGTAGAGGGCTTCTTTACGCGCGTCTTTCGCTCCGGTCTGCAGCCCATCGAAGTCGGTCGCAGGATCCTCCGAGAGATGGCCGACGGCAAGACGGTCTCGGTTAACAAGGTTTACGCGCCCAACGAGTTCGAGGTGCTTATGGGACCGGACGACTACGGGCGCTTCTCGCAGATGGAGACCGGGCTCCAGAAGGAGTTCGGTGAGCTCGTGATCGAGGCCGCCAAGGACAATCGCTGGAACCTGATGGGATTGCCGCGGATCACCTTCGTTTCCGATGAGGGGTTCGGCAAGGGGGCGTATCGCGTCGAGGCGTCGTTCGCAGGCGATCCCGATCAGATCGTTCCGGTCTCGACCCGCGAGGCGTCGGGAGACGACCCCCACCCCAGCGGCGTGATGCCCGCGGCCTCCGCGGAGAAGCTGGGGCTCAAGGACGGGAACCCCGAGCTGCTCGTTCTGGACGCGGACGGGAAGCCTGCCGAGCGGATCTCTATCACTCGAGACCCCGTGGTGATCGGCCGGATGGCCACTAACGGCGTCGTCCTATCCGATCCGAACGTGAGTCGGCGCCACGCGGAACTCCGCAAGGACGGAGAAGAGTGGATACTGCTCGATCTCGGGTCCACGAACGGCACCTCCGTGAACGGCAAACTGGCAAAGGAGCACGTTCTGAAAGATGGTGACCGCCTCTCGTTCGGCACGAGCGAGTTGGTATTCGTGGGCGCTAAGGGCGCATAGTGCCGACCATCGTCTTCGTTGTACTCAAGTACGTCTTCTTGGTGGTGCTCTACATCTTCGTGTGGCGCGTGGTTCGTTCGATGAACGCGGATCTGCGCCCGGCCACGGGCCCGACGCGTGGAGATGCGCGGGCCGCGAAGCGGCCGGCCCCGGCCCCCTCGCGCCGCATCAAGCAAGCGCCGCGAAAGATGACCGTCATCGAAGGCGAGGAGCTGAAGGGGAAGTCGTTCCCTCTCGGTGACGAGATCATCATCGGACGCGCCGAACGTTGTCACATCATCCTGAAAGATTCCTACGTGTCTCAAGTCCACGCTCGCGTGTTCGCCAAAGGCGACATTTACATGGTTGAAGACATGGGGTCGACGAACGGCACGTACGTGAATCGGAACCGCGTAACGTCGCCAACAGAGGTGTTACGAGGCGACAGATTGAAGATCGGGAAGACCGTCCTGGAGATGCGCAAGTGAACGTGACCATCGGAGTCAAGACCGACGTCGGTCGCATGCGCGACGCGAACGAAGACTCCTACCTCGCGGACGGACCACTGTTCGGGATCGCCGACGGTATGGGTGGGCACCTTGCCGGTGACGTCGCATCGCAAACCGCGGTGAAAGTCATCACCGACGCTGCGGCCCAGCATCCTCCCGAGAGCCCGAGCGACCTCGAGACCTACGTCTTGGAAGCGAATCGAAAGATCTGGGAGAAGGCGCACAGCGATCCTCAATTGAAGGGTATGGGGACGACGTGCACGATCGTCTACATCGACGGGTCCACCGCGCACTTCGCTCACGTAGGTGATTCGCGCGCGTACCTTCTTCGCAAGGGCGAGCTCAGCCAGGTGACCGAGGATCACACTTTGGTGCAGCGGATGGTCCAAGAGGGAAGGCTCAGCCGCGAGGACGCCCCCCGTCATCCCCAGAGAAACATCATCTCGCGCGCCTTGGGCGTGGACTCCGAGGTACAGGTGGACCTCCTAACCCTGGAGCTGACGCCGGGAGACAGAGTCCTTATCAACTCGGACGGACTGTCGGGCATGTTGTCCGACGACGAGATCAAGAACATCCTGCTCGGCGCGAGCAGCGCGGACGAGGCCGCGGAACAACTCGTTTCAGCAGCGAACGACGCTGGTGGGGAAGACAACATCACGGTCGTCATCCTCGACGTCGAAGAAGACGATGGCCGTCCGAAACCGCAGCGCGCGGTTACGCAACCAAGGCCCGCCCCTCCCGCGGACGAACCCTCCGAGTCGGATCGATCCGGTGGGGGCAGCCGCATCGGGCGCACGCTCCTCGTAACTTTCATAGTCATCGGCGTTCTGGCCGGAGCGGCTTACGCAGCTACTCGTTACGCCCTCTCGAACTCGTGGTTCGTAGGGGCGAGCGATGCCGGGATGATCACCATCTACAAGGGCATCCCCGACGACATCGCGGGCCTCACTTTGAAAGAGGAAGTGAAGGAGAGCACCTTGCTCGTGAAAGATCTCCCCCCTTCGTTCCGGTCGGACGTCGTCGAAGGCATCAAGCAAGATTCGCTCTCCGACGCAGAAGCCACGCTGGTGAACTTCAAAGAGCTGATCAAGAACTTCCAAGACGCCGGTTCCGGCTCGAGTGGGGGGAAAGACTCACAAACAGGCGACGGAAAGAACTAGATGCAGGCCGCGCCTCGCCGCAACAGCGAACTCTCTTTATTGATACTGGCCTTCATCCTGGGGGCCGGCGCCATCGCTCTCGTTGCTCTCGCACGGAACACCAAGGACATCGCGCCTGCGATCCCGCTGATGGTCGTGCTGATCGTCGGTTACGTCGTCGCGCACATCGTCATGCGAAGGACCGTGCCCCAAGCCGATCCGCTTCTGCTCCCGTTGGCGGCGATACTCAACATCCTCGGAGTTGCCGCCATCTATCGCCTCTCGCCCGAAGGATTCGGTCCGACCCAGGTGACGTGGACCGCGGTTGGGCTCGTGTTCTTCATCGGAACGCTCTTGCTCGTGCGCGACTACAAAAGGATCGCGAGCTACAAGTACATCCTCGGCTCGGTCGGCATAGGGCTACTCCTGCTGCCGCTGGCGCCCGGCATCGGGCAGAACATCAACGGAGCGCGCCTGTGGGTTCACCTCGGCTCGTATTCGTTCCAACCCGGAGAACTGGCGAAGTTATGTCTGGTCATCTTCTTCGCCGCGTATCTAGCGGAACGCAAAGAACTGCTGTCGATAGCGTCGCGGAAGATCGGCCCGTTCCACTTCCCGGATATCAAACACTTCGGTCCGCTGCTCGTGATGTGGGCCGTCTCTCTAGCAGTGATGTTCTTCGAGAAGGACCTTGGTTCCAGCCTGCTCTTCTTCTCGATCTTCCTGGTGATGCTGTACATAGCCACCGCGCGCGCCGTGTACGTCAGCTTCGGGATGTTGCTATTCGCGATCGGCGCGTACATCGGGTACGAGACGTTCGCGCACGTGCAACAGAGGGTTCTCGTGTGGAAGGACGTGTTCAACGAGCGATACATAAATAACGAGGGCTACCAGCTCGCCCAGTCACTCTTCGCTCTCGCCACCGGAGGATTATTCGGAACCGGCCTGGGCCAGGGGAGGCCGGACATCATCCCCGCGGCTCATACCGACTTCATCTTCTCGGTGATCGGAGAGGAGCTGGGTCTCCTCGGCACCGCGGCCGTACTGCTTTGCTTCCTATTGCTGGTCGCTCGCGGCCTCCGGATTGCGATGAGCACGCGCGACGACTTCGGACAGTTGCTCGCCGCGGGACTGACGACGATCCTCGGCATCCAGACGTTCATCATCCTCGCAGGCGTAACTCGCTTGCTCCCGCTGACCGGGATAACGCTTCCGTTCATGTCCTACGGCGGATCGAGTCTGCTCTCTAACTTCATCCTGATCGCGTTGTTGGCGAGGATCTCGCACGAAACCGATAGTGCGCCCCCGCCGGCTCACACCGCCGAGATCCTCATCGGGGGTCGTTGATGCAGCCGCAGATCAGACGAGTCGGCATCGGCATCATGCTCTTGTTCGTTGCCGTCTTCCTGCAGCTCAACTACGTCCAGATCTTCGCAGCCAAGTCGATCGCGTCCAACGGAGCCAACCAACGTCGACTCTTGCGCGAATATTCGATCAAGCGGGGCGACATCATCACCCTCAATGGGGTTCAGGTTGCGCGTAGCGTGAAGACGAACAACGAGTACAAGTACCTGCGACAGTATCCACAAGGCGAGCTCTACGGCCAGATCACCGGCTACTACTCGCGCTGGTACGGCAGCGACCGCATCGAGCGCACCTACAACGACGAATTGTTGGGGGATGTCGGTGTCCTCTCGATGCAGGACATCCAGGATCGCTTGTTCGATCGCGGGACGCGGGGCGAAACGGTGCGGTTGACGATCGACTCGCGTCTCCAAGAGGCCGCGCAGCAAGCGCTCGGAGACAACCGCGGGGCGATCGTCGCGATCGAGCCGTCGACCGGTGAGATCCGAGCGATGTACAGCAACCCTTCGTTCGACCCGAGTCAGCTCGCAGCACAAGATTCCAAGGAAGCCGAGCGCTTCTGGAACTCTCTCGACGTAACTTCCAGAACCTCACCCCTCGTCAACATCGCTACCTCGCGCGGCTACCCGCCCGGCTCGACGTTCAAAGTCGTGACTACAGCGGCCGCTCTGGAGTCTGGGAGATACACGCCCGAGTCGACCTTCCCGGATCCTCTCGAGCTCGAGTTGCCGCAAACCGACGAGACGTTGACCAACTTCTCGAAGTCCACCTGTGCCGGCGGAGGTGAGATCGACCTCTTCACCGCCCTAACGGTTTCGTGCGACACCACTTACGCGATCCTCGGACTGAAGATCCCGGACGAGATCAAAGACGTCGCCGATGGGTTCGGGTTCAACACGCGCCTCCCACTCGACATCGCGAGCGAGCCGAGTAATTACCCCGCAGTTCCCGATAACAAGGAACCCTTACGCGCCTACAGCGCCATAGGCCAGGGAAACGTGAACGCTACGCCGCTCCAGATGGCGCTGGTCGCCGCGGGAGTTGCGAACGGAGGAGACGTTCCATCGCCCCACCTCGTGCGCGACGTCATCGATCCCACCGGGAAGATCGCCCGCCATTTCGAGCCCGACGCGATGGGCAGCGCGATGTCTTCGGCGACCGCCCAAACGGTGACCGAGATGATGACTGCAGTGGTCGACGAGGGAACGGGGACCGCGGCCCAGATCGAGGGGATAAAGGTCGCCGGTAAGACCGGGACCGCGCAGACCGTAGAGGGCCAGAACCCGCACACCTGGTTCATCTGCTTCGCTCCGGCGGACAACCCCAAGATCGCGGTGGCGGTCTTAGTGGAGAACGGCGGGTCGTTCGGCTCTGAGGCCACGGGTGGCGCAGTGGCGGCGCCCCTGGCCAAGCAGATCTTGGAGGCCGACCGGCCGATCGATAAATGGTGATCGAGGAGCGAGTACTCGGAGGCCGCTATCGCCTCCAGCGGAAGGTCGCATCTGGTGCGATGGGTGTGGTGTTCGAAGCGGAAGACGTCACGCTGGGTCGAAGGGTGGCGGTGAAACTGCTGAGCGAATCCCTGTCGAGCGACAACACGTTCATCGAACGGTTCCGGCGTGAGGCGCGCTCGGCAGCGGCTCTATCTCATCCAAACATCGCGTCCGTGTTCGATTACGGCGAGGACGAGGACTCGTTCTACATCGTTATGGAGCTCGTTGAAGGGAACGACCTAGCCGAGGTTCTTAAAGCGCAAGGCCCCCTGTCTCCCGAGCGGGCGACGCGCATCGCCCGGCAGACGGCCGACGCGCTCGGTCACGCCCACGCCGCCGACCTCATCCACCGCGATGTGAAACCGGCGAACATCCTGATAGCGGCGGGCGATCGAGTGAAGGTCACCGACTTCGGCATAGCGCGGGCTACCTCCGACATGAGCCTTACGGCTACAGGGTCGGTGATGGGAACCGCGCACTACCTGTCGCCCGAACAAGCGAGTGGAGAGCCCGTCTCCCCGCGCTCCGACGTCTACTCGCTGGGCATCGTGCTGTACGAGATGCTCACGGGAAACGTCCCCTTCACCGGAGACAACATGGTCGCGATCGCTACCAGGCACGCGTCGGAGGACGTCCCCTCCCTCAAGGAATCGCAACCCGAGACGGCGGACGCTTTAGACGAGGTCGTTCGCACTGCAACGGCTAAAGATCCTCGGTCGAGGTTTGCCGACGGAGCCTCGATGAGCCGCGCACTGCAGATCGATGTGTCCGGAGCGGAGACCGCTGTTATGCCCGGCGGCGCGGCCGGCACTCAGCGACTCGACGCCCAACCAACGAGAGCGCTCCCGCTCCCGAGCGACAGGTGGAACACCCAACGCGTCGGCCGCGTGGTGGTTGGGGTGGCGGCACTCCTCCTGTTGATCTCCGTTGCCGCGGGCCTCGCACGTCTGCTGGATCGCAAGGACGAGCCGGTAACCGAGGCATCCCCCCGAGCAGGGATCACCGCCTCAGAGCCCGCAGCGGACAACGCCGTCGCGGTCCCAAGAGGGCTCTTAGGCATGTTTTTCGACGACGCCCAGGCGCGTCTCGAGTCCGAGGGCTTCAACGTGGAGCGCTCTGACGTTGAATCCGAAGTCCCAGAGGAGATCGTCGTGGACGTAACGCCGCCGCAAGGTGCCGACGTAACGGAGGGTGCCACCATTACGCTTTCCGTCAGCAAGGGACCCAAAACGGCCGCGCCCGACAAGAAGCACGGGAAGGACAAGGGCCCGAAAGGGCCGCACGGAAAGGGCAAGGGAAAGAAAGATTGAGCTCGCAGCAGACCTACGGTGATCGCTACACCGTCATCGAACTTGTCGGTCAGGGGGGTATGGCCGAGGTTTACCGCGCCCGCGACGAGCTTCTAGGCCGTGAGGTCGCCCTCAAAGTGCTGCACGCGCGCTTCTCGCAAGATCACTCGTTCGTCGAGAGGTTCCGGCGGGAGGCTCAATCGGCTGCGAACCTCAATCACCCGAACATCGTGTCGCTTTACGACTACGGATCCGACGGGGGCTCCTACTACATCGTGATGGAGTTCATCGACGGTCGCTCGCTGGCCGAGGTGATCCACGCCGAGGGACCGCTCATGCCGGAACGCGCGGCCGAGATCGCGTCCGACGTCGCCAAAGCCCTCGACCGTGCGCACAGTGCCGGGATCGTTCACCGCGACATCAAGCCCGGCAACATCATGCTCACCTCGTCGGGACAGACCAAGGTCACGGACTTCGGGATCGCCCGGGCACTGTCGGGCGACAACGACCAGACGATGACGCAGACGGGGATGGTCATCGGAACCGCCGCGTACCTTTCGCCAGAGCAGGCGCAAGGGACGCCGGTAGACGCACGCTCCGACGTGTACTCGCTGGGCGTCGTGCTTTACGAGATGCTGTCGGGACAGCCTCCGTTCTCCGGCGACACTCCCCTGTCGATCGCGTACAAGCACGTGAGAGAAGACCCGCCTCGGCTCGCCTCCTTGAACCCAGACGTCCCGGCCGCACTGACGGCGATAACGATGAAGGCCCTGGCGAAGAATCCCGAGAACCGCTACCTAGACGCAGGCCAGATGAACGAGGA
>JAXDJP010000084.1:0-7255 GCA_034665645.1 Actinomycetota bacterium
GAGCGCTTGCAGCACGCGCCCGGCCTTGATCTCGACGATCCGTGCCTTGCCGTGAGCAGTGTCCGTGACGATTCCTGCCTGCGATCCCGTGAAGGAGATCGCCTCGTGCCCCAGCTCGCCGATCGCCATAGATAGGAGAGCCATGGATATGCGCTCGCCCGCCGTGAGCAACATGTCCAACTCGCGCGGAGGGGGGGCCGGCGAGATCTGTTCGGCCAATTGGACGAGCTCGTCCGTCGTGT
Organism: Actinomycetota bacterium; assembly: GCA_034665645.1. Classification (GTDB taxonomy): domain Bacteria; phylum Actinomycetota; class CADDZG01; order CADDZG01; family WHSQ01; genus JAUJNU01. The sequence continues at coordinate 243 of JAXDJP010000084.1, forward strand.
CGCCCATAGCGGAAACCACAACGCAAACACGCTGCCCCACCTCAACGGCCTCGACAACGCGGCGAGCAACGCGTTTGATCCTCTCGGCGTCGGCCACCGACGTGCCGCCGTACTTCTGGACGATCAATGCCATGCGAACAAACTAGCGGGTCGGGGGCGGGAAACGACGACATAAAGAAGGAGGGGCGGCAACCGCCGCCCCTCCCGTGAACGCATTTCTCGGTCCTAGGGCGAGACTCGGGACACCCAGATGTCGGTATCGCCGAACGCATCGGAGCACGGAGAATCCTCCGCCCCGAGGGCCGGCTTGTCGTCGGGCGTGGCGGTTCCGTCCGCTACTAGATGTTGATATGCGTCGACGGCAGGACAGCCCTCGCCGTCACGGCTGTCCGTGTAGATGAACCAGGCACGGCTGTTGCTCGAGACGACGGTGTTGTAGTCGCCCCAGAACTGCTCGACGAGTGAATTCGCCGCAGACACCGCCGGGTCGGAAGATTCCGAGGACACGACCATCGGCGCCGACCACGTGTTCCCACCATCGGTGGAACCGACGTAATAGCTATCGATGGAGGCGTTGCCGGTTCCGAAGTCATCCTCGTCTTCGGCGGTCAAAGCCTGATAACCAACGTCGACTCTTCCATTCGGAGCGACGCCGAGTCCTTGGAAGAACGCGTAACCGTCCGCCGTCGCTGACGAAACCGTCATGGGGTCCGACCACGTGAGACCGTGGTCGGAACTCTTGGACACGACGATCTCGCCGGTGTCGCCGTCCAACTCGTCCGCCCACGCGGTGTAGACCACACCGAACGGTTGAGTTTCAGTAACACGCTGGTCCGTGGCAACGCTGACGAAGCTATCGGTGCGGAAGTTCGCCCCCGGGATCGGATCCTGGATGTCATCCACGAAGGCGATGCGTTGCTGCTTCGTGAAGGTTGCGCCTCCGTCCATGGAAGTCGCCACGACCTGCTTGTAATGACCCTTGCGCTCGCTGTCCTCCCAGATGACGTAAACCGTGCCGTCGGGTCCGGTCGTTACCGCGCTGCCTTGGCGTCCGCCGTGGCCGCGGTTCGAAGCGATCGACAACTGGTTGGGGCGGGCCCAAGTGTCGCCACCGTCAGTCGAGTACGTGATCATCACAGGCTCGGAACTGCCGGGAACATCGCGGAACTGCGTCCACGACACGTAGACCCGTCCGAAATAAGGAGAGGCGGGATTGTTGTCTGCCCAGATGTTTTCTTTGTCGTTAAAACGGTGCCCGTGCGCGTTAACGGCGACCACCGGGTCATCCCAAGTCGCGCCATCGTCGTCCGAGCGCGACACCGTGAGGACCTCGGGAGCGTTCTTGCTGATCTTCTGGGTCGAAGCGAAAGCGCCGAGCGACGCGTAATAGGCGCGAGCGCCGTCCTCGTAACTGAATTCAGTGTTCTTGCCATGACCTACTAGCTTCGGTCCGTAGACGACCACCGGGTCTCCATCGGACACCAGCTTGCCGGGCTCGAAGTTTGCTGCGGGGTCACCCGCGGCAGGATCCGTGAATCCCGGAAGCAGACCCCGGTTCTGCCACGTCGCGCCGCCGTCCGAGCTCGTGTAGACGCCAGACGTACCGACATCGGTGAAGAACGAGCAGTCGCTCTCCAAAGCATCGTCCCCGCGAACGGGGCCCGGTCCACAGGCCGGCTGTCGCTGCTCGTCGTTGGCGCCCGCCACCATGAGATTCGAGTCCAGAGGGTTAACCGCGATCGTCGGTTCGTTCTGTTTGTTGGTCGGGAACCGGAATTCTTCTGTCTGTTGAAGCGTATAAACGCTGTCGGGGTTGTTCGCCGGCCTATCGATGAACGAGGACGCCGCAAGAGCGCCGCCCGCCACCAAAAGCACGGTTGCCACGCCGCCCGCCACAATGCCCAGCGGTTTTCTTCTCAAATCGTGCCTCCCACTCAGCCGCGATCTCGAGTCAGCATCCGGGTCCCGGAATGTTGGATGTTGCGCGATGGGTCACCCGAACGAGCGAAGTTTCCGGCAGACCCCCGCAGTTAAGGGTAGTGGGGGGGAGCCTCGAAAACTAGGGGGATAAAACGGACTTAACGGTCGACGCGGCGAGAACCTCGGTCGCAGTGGGCGCCGTCCTGCTGATGTTCTTTCTCGCAATCGTTGCCCTTGTGCGGGTGGGGATCGAAGACCGCGTTGGAGTCCTTGGCCTCATCGGTGGCGGGAGAAGGTCCGTCGCCGGCGCCGTTCGAGCCGTCGTTCTTTGCTCCGACGCCGTGCTTCGCCTTACCGGTCGAGTGATCGGCTTTGGACGAGCCCTTCTGGGTAGAGGCCGAGCCACTTCGCGCCGACGCAGACGTTGACCCGAGTCTCTGAGTCTTGTTGTGACCGGATCTGTGGCCGTCTCCAGCTTGCTTGCGCGCGTCGGCGTCCTTGTGACTCACGGCCGCCGCTTGGGCGTCCGCCAGACTTACCGCCACGCGCGCGACGTCGTTCAGGTGATAGTCGGCAGTGGCCGATTCGGCAACGACAGCTTCGGCCTTCGCCGCGATGGGAACGGGGTGCCGGTGATGTACGCCGATCCCGGTCACGCCGGCGGCGCCGACGATGATCGCCGCACTCGTAGCACCGGCTGCGGAAGCAACGCTGCCCGCGCCCGACGTTTTGATCCACGCAGAAACTTTCCGAAGTAAGGGGGCCGGTCCCGCAAGGAAAAGAAGCGCACCCGCTGCTGGAAGTGCCGCCGGGAGAGTTTTGATGAACGCCTCCACCACGTCGGGATCGAATTGGTAGCCCGCGTTCGTCCGGAGGTTCTCGATCGCAGTCTTGCGATCGCAGCCCGGCTTGTAGGGACGCGCGGAGGTCATCGCGTCATACGCGTCTGCAACGCAGATGATGCGCGAGAAGAGAGGTATCTCGTCGCTACGTAAGCGGTCGGGGTAACCCGCACCGTCCCAACGCTCGTGGTGGTGGCGGATCGCTAGTGCTACGGCCTGCGGAGCGGCGCCCGTAACCATCTCGGCCCCCAGCGAGGGGTGCTCCTGGATGATGTCGCGTTCGCCTCGATCGAGAAGTCCGGGCTTGCGAAGAACGCGATCCGGGATCCGGATCTTGCCGACGTCGTGCAACGTGGCGGCACGTCTCAGCTGGTCGATCTCATGCCCCGAAAGCCCCATCGCTATCGCGGTGCGATAAACGTGACGCGCGACGCGGCGCGAGTGACCGAGCGTGTAGGGGTCCTTCGCTTCTAGAGCTCCCGTTAGGTCTTCGAGGATCTGCAGACGGCGCACGGGGTCGAGGTCGGCTTGCTGTTCCTCGCCGAGAACGAGACCGAGCACACCTGCGCCTTCAACGATCGTCGCCTCTGCGCGCTTGCGGCGATGCCATCTCCACAACATCAGTTCGCCGAAATTCACGTCGACCGACTCGGGCCGGCGCAGCCATACGGCGGACCCCGCAGCGGCCAACCCGCACGCTAGTGCCGCGCCGAGAGCACTTCCCAACAGCGGAGAGATGCGCGGGGAGCCGAACTTAACGGCGAGAACGCCGACTGCTATCGGCAACACGACGACGACGGCCGTCGCCATAAGGGCGTACGGCAAGAGCTTGGAGATATTGCTCGTGACGAAGTCCTGCCGTCTCATCCAGTCCTCTGGGTAGAAGAAAAAAGTCGCAAACTACGGAGAGTAGTCTGGGAACAGCGCTACGTCAGTCTACTTCCCCGAAGCTACCCCCGTAAACCTCTTTTTACGAGATCTGGCGCCGGCCCTGCAAGGCCAGTCCCAGGGTCACCTCGTCCGCGTATTCTAGGTCCCCTCCGACGGGTAGGCCACTCGCAAGACGGGTGATCCTGACGCCGGTGGGAGCGATCAGCCGAGCGAGGTGAAGGGCGGTCTGCTGGCCCTCGGTGTTGGGGTTCGTTGCGACGATCACCTCGGTCACGGGGGGGGCCTTGGCCACTCCATCCCCGAGGTCCAGGGCGGCGACGGGCTCCGATCTCAACCGCTGGAGTAGCTCCGTTATGTGAAGGTCGTCGGGACCAACCCCTTCGAGGGGATTGAGGGCTCCTCCCAGCACGTGATACAGACCTCTGTATTCGCGCGTGCGCTCGATGGCGGCGATGTCGAATGGTTCCTGGACGACGCATATGACGGTCGCGTCTCGTCGTGGGTCGCGACAGTAGTCGCAGAGCTCCTGGTCGGCGAGGTTGAAACAGATGCGACAGAACCCGATCTTCTCTTTCATCTGCACGATCGCCTCGGCCAGTCGACGGGACTCGGTCGAAGGGTTCTTCAAAAGGTGGAAGACCATCCGCTGCGCGCTCTTGGCTCCGATGCCCGGGAGCTTGGTGAACTCATCGATCAGTTCTTGTATCGGTGCGGTGAACAAATCAGATCTCCCGCGAACAGATAAGGGCGAGCAGGTCGGGCACCTACATCCCGGGGAGCCCGAGGCCCCCCAGCCCGCCTGCTAAAGGACCCATCGCCTCTTGTTGCGCGTCTCTGGCCTTGTCGAGAGCGTCGTTGACCGCCGCCGTGACGGTGTCACCCAGCATCTCGATATCGTCTGCGTCGGGGGGCCCGTCAAAGACCTCGGCATCGATAGTGATGCGCACGATGTGCTGATCGCCCGTCGCAGTCACTCGCACCGCGCCGCCCCCCGCGCTTCCCTCGACCTCGATATCGCCGAGTTTCTCTTGGGCGGCTTGCATCTCCTCGGCCATCTTTTGGGCCTGCTTCATCATCTTCTGCATATCTTTCAAGTCGGCTACGTCCTCTCTTCGACGACCTCGGCACCGAGGCCCTTCTTGATCAATTCGATCGGATCGTGGCTCTGCTCCACGGGCACGGCGGTCTCGTAATCCGCGATCTCGGCAACCTCGGAAGCGGCGGGCTTGGGAGACGTGCCGGCGGACTCCGACGCGGTGTCCTCAACCCCTGCAGAGACCTCGCTGCCGCGAGCGGCGAACGTCAAGGACGGTCGAACGCCGAGCGAGGCGAACAACGCGTCGGCCAGAGTGTCTCGATGACGGTCTTCGCTCATCGTCGTTTCGTGGAACGGCGACTGCACCTCAACGACGAGGACTTCTCCGTCGTAACGCAGGGGACGGGAAGGATTCAAGAAAGCCTGGATGCGTTTGCTGCGCTTACCGAGCTCCTGCAGGGTCGCCGGCCACGCGTCCTTGATGTGCGCGAGTCCAACTCCTGCGGTCCCGGCGGAGGACGTCGTTGCGGCGGGGGCTGCTACCTCTGCGGCACGCGGAGCGTCCTCGGTGACGGAAGGCGTTTCGGCGGCGGGCGTTTCGGCTGCCGGTGCGGGAGCTCGCTTCTGAGGGGAGCTCTTGGGGCGCGGTGCCGAGGCGGGCGGTGCCGCGGCCGGCGCGGACTTTGGCGAAGGAACAGGAGCGGGGCGTGCCTGACTCTTTGTTTGCGGCGCCGGCTTGGCGCGGGATTGAACTTGCGCCGCCTGCGGCGCGGCTTCCTCGATCCCCATGCGCCGCTCGAGTCGTTCCAAGCGGCCGAGCAAACCGAGGGCCGAAGGGTCGGTCTCGGGATCCGCGGCGCGCACGAGCGCGACCTCCAGGAGAAGTCGATGGTTCGGTGCGTTGCGCATCTCGGTGAGAGCCTTCGCCAGCAGATCCATCGTCCCCAGCAACGACGCGGGCGTGAAGCTCTCTGCCTGCAGTTGCAACTTCGGCAGTTCCTCGTCTGCAACGTCGAGCAGACCTTCCGCATCTGGTGCGGTGCGCAGAAGGAGGAGGGATCGAGCATGCGCAAGTGCCCCCAGCGCCAACTGTCGTGGGTCCGCTCCCTGACTGACGAGGGCGTGCAAGGTCAGGAAGATGGCGCCGACGTCGCTCGAAGCGATCGAGTCGAACACCTCGAAGAAGCTGTCTTCATGCCGGTCCCCAAGCATCCGATCGACATCGAGTTCGGTGACGTGTCCGCCCAGACTGGAAAGCTGATCGAGAGCCGACAGTGCGTCTCTTACTCCGCCGTCTGCATGGCGAGCGACGAGAGCAAGGGCCTCCGCCTCGACATCGATGCTTTCCAGCTTCGCGATATGCGAGAGGTGCTGCTCGAGGATGTCGGCGGGGACGCGCCGGAAGTCGAAACGCTGGGTACGAGAAACGATCGTTGGAAGAACCTTGTGAGCCTCGGTGGTGGCGAGGATGAAGACCACGTGCGACGGAGGTTCCTCGAGAGTCTTCAAGAGGGCATTGAAGGCCTGCGTTGACAACATGTGGACCTCGTCGATCACGTAGACCTTCTTCTTACCGCCGGCCGAAGCGAGCGGAACGCCGGCGAGGATCTCGCGCGTTTCGTCGACCTTGGAGTGGGACGCGGCGTCCATCTCGATGACATCCATCGACGACCCATCCATGATCGAGCGACACGACTCACACACTCCGCACGGCGAGGGCGTCGGGCCTTTCACGCAATTGAGGGCCTTGGCGAGGATGCGAGCGGTGCTCGTTTTGCCGGTACCGCGGGGGCCGGTAAAGAGGTACGCGTGAGCGACACGATCCTCGGTGATGGCGTTCGTGAGAGTCGACGACACATGCCCCTGACCCAAGATCTCGTCGAACGTTTGGGGCCGATATTTGCGGTAGAGGGAGAGGTAAACCATTCCCTGCATCCTAGATGCTGGGGGTGTCAGAACCGCCGCGTCGCGAGAGCGCGAAAAGGCCGTGCACCTTGCCTTGGACCGGCCTACAGCCGACGCTTTCCCGGTAGCTCGCTCCGGCCGGGCAAACCTGCGGCACTCCCGGGACACCGCTTACGGCTGCTCCCTTCCGGGCCTGACCGGGTTCACGGCTCCGAGTCGCGCAGGACCCAACCATCAACGCTGCTTGCCGGGGGCTGCTCGGTCGTAAACCGGCCGCGGGCAAGTAATCAGCCCGGCGTATCGAGGGTTTCCGGTACAGGGGACCCCGAGCCCCCCGCCTAGCACGGCCGCTCCCAGGATAAGCCCCCGCCCCGTTAGTGACACCAGCCACTTCTTCCCCGTCGCAGACCCGATTCATA
>JAXDJP010000085.1:0-5111 GCA_034665645.1 Actinomycetota bacterium
AGAAGATCGGTCTCGACTACGTGTCGTGCTCGCCCTTCCGGGTCCCCACCGCTCGTTTCGCCGCCGGTCAAGCCGTCCTCGGAGAGGCCCGCTCCAGCTCCAAATAGCCCGAACTTCGCTAGTTCTAGTACCTACACGGTGCAATATCTACCTAAGAAGGCGATGGAGGGGACTTGCGTTAGAGCGTGCTCGGGCTTGCGTCGCCAACTTCTCCACTTTGAGTACCTACAAGGTGCAATTCCTGGAGAAGTTCGAGGCGACGACGAAGTTATCCAGCGGGGTGTACCTGAGAGGTCACTTCTGAGGAGAAGTTCGAGCGGGGGGCGCGAAGAAGGCCCCGCCCGGGTGGGCGAGGCCTTCGTTCTACTTGCGGGTAGCTATCCGCAGACCGCCGGGGTGGCCTCGTTCGGCTTGATGAAGCCGTAGGAGAGACGCGGCAGGAACCCGGGGGTACCTTCGCTCTCGACCCACGACAGCTTCACGCCGGCTGCGAACGACAGATCGAGGTCGGGCGTTGCCTTGCCCTTCCATAGGTTCATGTACTTGCGGCCCTTGTCGGTGAGCTTCGACTCCACGAGCCACTTGTTCGGGAAGAGTTGGAAGTGCTGGGCTACGGTCCCGACCTCTCCATGACCGGAGGCGTTCGACCAGAGGTGAACGTCCTTGCGTCGAGGCGAGCTGAGCACGACGCTGCGCTTCGGCGTCCGGTCGTAGACCTTGGCGTCGGCCGGGTCCACCGTGATCTTGGTGTTCGCCCGCTTGGTGCAATAGCCGTTGCGGCCGTCGATGTTCGTCTGGACCCATCCGATCCCGTAGTTACGGACCGCATCGGTCTCCTGGTCGGCGTCGTACTGGATAAGCCACGAGCAGAGCTGGACCCGTGCCATGACGGTCTGGTCCTTGTTCGTGCCGTTCCTGGGGTCGGGGTCGGTTCCCTCGTCCCGCTCGAGTTTCGTGTAGCACTTCGGCTTCCCCGCATCGAGCGGGCCCGTAAGCGAAGGCCCGTTCTCAGGATTCAGGTTCGCCGAGGCCGGGACCAGTGGCAGCAGCAGGGAGGGGATCAGCAGAATGGCCCCCCAGAGGATCTTTCGTCGCATCGTCGCTCCTTCTCGTCAGCTTCCTTTCGAACACGTCCCGTCGCACCCCAGTGCTAACTTCGGGCCGTGCACGCTGGCTACAGGGAGCGAACCGAGGAGATCGAACGTGAGACCCTCTCCGATCGCGCCCAACTAGCTTCCAAGTCTAAGGGGCGAGAGACCCCGGAGCCAGAGGATTCCCTCCGGACCTGCTATCAGCGGGATCGTGACCGGATCATCCACTCCAAGGCCTTCAGGCGCCTCGGGCACAAAACTCAGGTCTTTCTGGCCCCCGAGGGCGACCATTTCAGGGTCCGCCTGACCCACACGCTCGAGGTCACCCAGGTCGCCAGGACGATCGCTCGGGCCCTCCGGCTCAACGAGGACCTGGTCGAGGCGATCTGCCTCGGGCACGACCTCGGCCACACCCCCTTCGGTCACCTCGGCGAGGAGTCCGTGGCGGCCTTCTACCCGGGGTTCCGCCACAACCTCCAGTCGGTCCGCATCGTCGAGGTCCTCGAGCATCTGAACCTCACCTGGGAGGTGCGAGACGGCATCGCGAACCACACGTGGTCGATGCCGATGCCCGACACGCTCGAGGGCCAGATCGCGAGGTACGCCGACCGCATCGCCTACCTCAATCACGACATCGACGACTCGATCCGCGCTGGGATCCTCGCGGAGAAGGAATTGCCTCAGGAAACGCTCGAGGTTCTCGGCAGCACTCACGCGCAGCGGATCCACACGATGGTCGAGGATCTCGTCGACAAGTCCTATGAGAAGGACGCGATCGGGATGAGCTCGGACGTTTTCGATGCGATGGCCAGCACCAGGGCGTTCCTATTCGAGACCGTTTACATAGGACGTATCGCGGAGTCAACGAAGCGGTCCGTGCATCTCATCCTCGAGTCGCTGCTCGAGCACTACTCATCCGTGCCACCGCCGCCCGAGGCAACGAGCCCCGAGGGCCAAGAGCGCGAGAAAGCCGTCGATTACGTGGCCGGCATGACCGATCGTTTCGCGCTCAGGGCGTACGCGAACCTGGTCGGCGAACCGCCACCAGACGTCACCGCCCTACAATGACGCGACTTCCCCGTCGCACCCAGCAGCCGCGCGCTTGGGGGAGGTGGTGAGATGGCGAAGATAAAAGACGAAGACATAGAGGCCCTGCGCGATAAGGCCGACATCGTCGAGGTCATCTCCCAGTACACGTCGCTGAAAAAATCGGGCGGACACACCTTCAAGGGACTCTGTCCGTTCCACTCCGAGAAAACGCCGTCGTTCACCGTCGACACGAGTCGCAACCTCTACTACTGCTTTGGCTGCTCGAAGGGCGGCAACATCTATCACTTCGTGCAGGAGATGGAGAGCCTTCCCTTTCCCGAAGCCGTCGAATGGCTGGCGCGCAAGTTCAACTTCGAGCTGCATTACGAGGAGCAGCGTCCTGGCGAGGCGAAGTTCGCCGGAGTCAAAGCGCGAATCATCGAAGCCAACCGGGTTGCTGCCGATTTCTTTCACACCACGCTCATGACTTCACCCGACGCACTTCAAGCTCGCAGGTATCTGGAGAGCCGGGGATTTGGAAAAGACGTCGCCGAGCGCTGGGAATTGGGCTATTCGCCCGGCCGGGACTCCCTTTGCAAGCACTTGTTCGCTAAGGGCTTCAAGCAGGACGAGATCGAGAAGGCCGACCTGGCCCGGGTCAGCGAGCGAGACCAAAAGCTCTACGACTTCTTCCGCCAGCGCATCATGTTTCCCACCTGGAACCTGCAAGGGGACGTGATCGCCTTCGGTGCTCGTGCGATCGGGGATCAACAGCCGAAGTACCTCAACACCTCTGAAACGCCTGCGTTCTCGAAATCGCGAGCGATGTACGGCCTGAACCGAGCGAAGTCCGCGATATCTCGCAACGGAGTTGCCATCGTCGTCGAGGGCTACACCGACGTCATCGCTTTACACGAGGCCGGCATCCACGAAGCGATCGCAACGAACGGCACCGCTCTCGGTGAATCTCACTTCGAACTCCTAAAAAAGTTCGCCGATCGAGCCGTTCTTATGTTCGATGCCGACGAAGCTGGGAAAGGTGCAACTGAGCGCGGTTTCGGCATCCACCACAGGATCGGGCTCGAGGTTCTCGTTGCGCCGCTACCGGCGGGCCGAGATCCTGCCGACGTCGTCAGCGAAGACGGCCCAGACGGGATCAGGAAAGTGATCGACGGAGGGCAGTCGCTCTTGGAATTCAAGCTCGAACAGACGATCTCGAAGCTTCCATTGGACACTCCCGAGGCCCGTTCTCACGCGGTTCGGGAGTCGATCCAAGTGCTAAGGTTGCACCCGGATCCGATCGCCCGTCACGAGTACGTGTTCATGGTCGCGTCGAGGATCGGAGTTGACCCCGACGTGGTGCAAAGGGCTGTGACGGAAGAGCGGGGGCCGTCGGAATCTGGGGGGCAAGCGCGCGAACGAGATCGGCGGTTGCCCGGGCACGTCAAGGTTGAACGAGAGGCATTGCAGTTGCTGCTTACACGCACCCGCGAAACACGCGAGTGGGCGGAAGAGGTCGAAGAAACCAACTTCACCTCTCCGGTCAGACGGGAAGTCTTTCGCCGCGCTATGGCGGCAGCAACCGAGGGAGTGGACGGCGCTTCCAGGACCGACGGGCTATCGCCCGAGGCCTTGTCGCTCCTCACCGAACTCACCGTCGGGGCCGCACCATTGCCGAACGAAGAACTCCAGCCTCGCCTGCGCGAGGTGTTCACGCGGTTGCAGGTGTTTCCTGTCGAGCGCGAGATCAAGACCAGAAGGGACGCCCTCCACAAAGTGAATCCGGTCGAACATCCCGAGCAGCACGATCAATCCTTCACCGAGCTTGTTCAGCTCGAAGCCCGACGGCGCGATCTACTGCGCCGTATCGAGGAAGATAGCTAGATGCCAGAAGTCGTCGAAAAGAAGGACGAGACAACAACGTCTCCCGAGGAGGCGGTCGCGGCCGCTCCTGCCGCCGGATCTCCTCAAGAGGCCGTCGCGAAGATCATCCGCACTGCTCAGACGGCCGGAAATATCACGGCCGCCGATCTGGCCGAGAAACTCGCGCCGCTCGATATCACTCCCGACGAAACCGACGCGGTCTATCAACGTCTCCTCGAACTCGGCGTCGACGTGGTCGAGGAAGAAGACATCGCCGAAGAGGAAGAGGAAGAAGAGAAGGTCGAGACGCCGGCCCCCGACGCAGATGAAGATCGCATGCGCGCTCGGCGCGAGGTCGACATGGCCCTCAAGGCGCCGACGAACGATCCCGTTCGCATGTATCTGAAGGAGATCGGACGCGTTGCTCTTTTAACAGCGCAAGAGGAAGTCAGTCTCGCGATGCGCATCGAAGCCGGCGAGCTCTCAACCGCGGCGATCGAAAAAGGTCAAGGCAAGCTAAGTGACGACAAGATGTTCGAACTGCGTCGGGTGGAACGCGATGGCGGCATGGCGAAGCGCCACCTCGTCGAAGCGAACCTTCGTCTCGTCGTGTCGATCGCGAAGCGCTACGTGGGACGCGGCATGGCGTTCCTCGACCTGATCCAAGAGGGGAACCTCGGCCTCATCCGCGCCGTCGAGAAGTTCGACTACACGAAGGGCTACAAGTTCTCCACCTACGCAACCTGGTGGATCCGACAGGCCATCACCAGAGCGATCGCCGACCAGGCTCGCACCATCCGCATCCCGGTTCACATGGTCGAGACGATCAACAAGCTCGTGCGCATCCAGCGGCAACTGCTGCAGGACCTCGGACGCGAGCCGACCCCTGACGAGATCGCCCAGCAGATGGAGCTCAGTCCGGAGAAGGTGCGCGAGATCCAGAAGATCTCCCAGGAGCCCGTCTCTCTGGAGACCCCGATCGGCGAGGAAGAAGACTCACACCTCGGCGATTTCATCGAGGACTCGGAAGCGATCGTTCCCCTCGAGAGGGCCTCGTTCAAACTTCTTCAGGAACAGCTCGAGTCGGTTCTCTTGACGCTCGCCGGGCGCGAGAAGGACGTGATCCGG
>JAXDJP010000086.1:0-2769 GCA_034665645.1 Actinomycetota bacterium
CTGCGGCTCGTCGTCTCCGCTGCATGCGCCGAGCAATAGGAGGCTTGCTACGACCGCCGCGGCGATGCGCTTACTTGCCAAAGTCGATCGATCCCTTCAGGTCACCCTTCTTGTCGGGCACCAGTTCTATCCAGGTGGTACCGGCATGCAGGCTCATCGTGTCGCCGTCGGCCGTTTCGAAGGTCACAGGATCGTCCACGGAGTCGCGCTTCCACGTTCCCTTGATGACCTTCCCGTCACGGAACAGCCATGCCTTGCCGCTTCCGGTGACGTCCTCGATCTCTGGCGACGGCGTACCGAGAACGTCGCTGAGTCCTTCCGCGAAATTGATGGTGTGCTGCTCCACGAGGACGTTATCGGCGGCGAATTGATCTCCGCCCTCCGAGATGAGCGGCTCGTCCCCTTGCGAGCGGTAATAGCGACCGTCTTTCCACGCGTAGTTCGCGATGGATCCGGCGCTGAACGTGATGGTGACTCGCTTGGCTTTCTTTCCGTCTTGGATGTCACCGAACTCGAAGATGTCGTCGGACGGCGCATCCTTGAACTTCTTCTCTCCCAGTTTCCTGACGAGGGCGGTGTTCGCGTACAGCGTGTGCTCGGACGCCACGCCCGGACGATCGGCGCGCGACATGGCGGCGCCGGCAGCAGTTTCGTCGATCTGCACGATCCCGCTCTCGTCGAGGGCCTGGCGGACGATGTCGTTTCCACCAGCGTCGCCGAGGATCAAGGTGTACGGGCTGAGGATCGCGGGGTCGACGATGCGAGCGCTCCGAACGGGCCCGGCTTTCTCCGCATCGGTGCAATGGAAGATGGCCATGAAACGCGTGAGCCCACCTTCTACCGGCTCCTCGTACACGACCTCGGCGTCCTCGAGGCCCGACAGTGGATAGGCGGCGGGGTTGTTCTCTATCTTCAGTGCGATCGCAGGCCGATCCATGACGGAATCTTTGGAGGGCTCGACGCCCGACAGCGGGCACTTCGGTTCATCGACGACTTTGTTCACGATCGGGATCTTGCTGGCGACGTCTTTGTTCAAAACGAGGAAGAGCGCCACGGCGGCCAAGATCCCGACGCCTCCGCCGATGGCGGCAACGCGCTTTCCTTTGCTGGTCACGTTGGATTCCTCCTTGAGGTTTCGATCTCGGGCTCTGCGCGTCTCGCGCGATCCGGGCGGCTCTAGCTGCCCATCCTGCAGAGGTAGCCGGACAAGGCGTTACTTTTCCGCCCTTTCCGGGACGTGGACGCTATCACGATGGCGTTGTTGTTCAGCGGATTGAGAGCCACCCATCGGAGGCCCTCAAGCTCCTCTCGAAGCCTGCCGAAGCACTTTGCTACTGTGACGTTCGTGAGGGGAAATCGGAAGGTAATAGTTGGCGCCGCCGCGACCATCGCGCTCTTTTTCGCGCTCTTTTCATCACCCGGCGCGCCGCGGACCGCCGCCGCGCAGTCGCGCTACAAGTCCTATCGCATAGTTGTCGCCACCGGTCTGACGTTGACCCGCATGATCGACCGTCACGGACCGAACAGGATCCGTATCCTCAGTCTCGATCCCGCTTCCGCGCTGACGCTCGATGTCGCGCTCGCGAACGACAAGATCCCCGGTCACGAGACGACGAGTTCTATGGCCGCGCGGAACGGCGCGGTGGCCGCGATAAACGGTGACTACACGATGCTTCCCACTAGTGCCGAGGCCGGTCGGCCGGTCGATCTATTCGCGGAGGACGGCGATCTCGTCGCGTCGCCTTTGATATGGGGCCGGAACTTCGCTCTAAGCCACGATGAATCTCGCTCCTTCATCGGCCACCCCCATTACAAAGTGGTGCTGCGCCAGCAAGACGGGGGCGGGGAGTGGAACGTCCCCGCGTGGAACGACAAGCGCTTGAAGGCGGGGGAGTTCGGCGCGTACACGCCTCTCGGCGGGAAAACTTTCTCCCCTCCGAACCGTGCTTGTTCGGCGAGGCTCCTCCCCATGCAAACGAGGACTTGGGAGGACTCCGACATGGGCGTCGAGGATTCGTATCTCGTCGACGTCGTTAAATGTCGCCGCAATCGGATGCCGCGGCAGGGGGGCCTTGTCATCGCTACGAGGCGGGGTACGAAACAGGCCCGCCACTTGAAGAATCAACTGATACCAGACGAGATCGTGTCCGTGGGGTGGACGACCGGGTGGCCCGGCGTACTCGACACGATCGGAGGCAACCCCTCGCTGCTCGAGGACGGGCGATACACCGTCGGCAAGTGCGAGATCTCGTACTTCTGCCGGCGAAATCCGCGCACGGGCATCGGCTACAAGGCGGATGGAACGCTTCTGATGGTTACCGTCGATGGACGTCGCAAGAGATCTGTGGGGATGACCCCGATGCAGTTCGCCAGGCTGTTCCGTCATCTGGGAGCCGTGTCGGCGTTGAACCTCGACGGCGGAGGCTCGACATCGATGTGGGTAAAAGGCAAGTTGGTGAACGTCCCTTCGAGCGGTTACGAACGGCCGGTTGGGTCTTCGATCCTCGTCCTGCCCGGAGCAGATCCCGGAGAGACCGCGCCGCTTCCCCACCCCACCCCCACGCCGACGCCTTCCCCCTCGATGTCGCCCTCGATCCTTCCGTCGCCGTCGATCTCTCTGCCCCCGCCACCGTCCGTATCTCCGCGCACGGGGATCGCCCCCGCGGGCGTTCCTTACGTGCGCACCGAGAGCCCGTGCCGCGCCCTGCACGACGCCGCGTCGACCGGTGGGTTCCTCGACGCTCTCGCAACCGGGGCCTTCGGTCGGAC
>JAXDJP010000087.1:0-6329 GCA_034665645.1 Actinomycetota bacterium
CGTCCCCGGCGGTGGCACCACGCTTCTTCGTTCACGTGAGGCGATCGAGGCTCTCGACGCACCTCTTCGCTGGATCGCGCAGAACGCCGGTCTCGAAGGTGGCGTCGTTGTCGATCACGTGCGCAACGAAAAGCCGGGCCACGGTCTCAACGCCGCGACGGGTGAGTACGTCGACCTCATGTCGGCCGGGATCATCGACCCTGCGCGCGTGACGCGTTCCGCCCTCGAGAACGCTGCGTCGATCGCGGCGCTCTTCCT
This sequence comes from Actinomycetota bacterium, assembly GCA_034665645.1. Classification (GTDB taxonomy): domain Bacteria; phylum Actinomycetota; class CADDZG01; order CADDZG01; family WHSQ01; genus JAUJNU01. The sequence continues at coordinate 259 of JAXDJP010000087.1, forward strand.
CACCACCGAGGCGAGCGTCGTCGACAAACCGAAGGATGAGGACGAGATGGCCGGTGCCGGACATGACCACGGAATGGGTGGCATGGGTGGCATGGGCGGTATGGGTGGCATGGGCGGCATGATGTAACCCAGCTCCACCAGAGATTCAAAGGGGCCTCGTCTTCGGACGGGGCCCTTTCTCATTTGTTGGGCCAGAACTTCCATTCGAAGTGCATGCCGTCGGGCAGAGGCCATATGCCCCCCCAGATGAATCCCCAGTGGCGCAGGATGCGCACAAGGCGCGGATCCTGATGCGGATCTTGCCCGAACTGATTGTTCGATGTGTTGATGTCGAACGCCACGCCCCAGGCGTGACGCGATAAGCGGATCCCGGCCGGGACCGCCACGAAACGCGAGTTGAAGCAGCCCGCGTATTCGTCGCGACGGATCAGATACGAGAGGCCTTTGCGCTGCAGCTCGTTCATCGCGCCGCGCAGTTGAGGAAAGAGCTTGCGGTGGCAAGTCACGGTGCCGAGGATCGGAACACTCTCGGATGTGATGTTGCGGTCGCGCCACCCGTCCACCAACGTGAGCGCGCCAGTCTTGGTCGGACGGGCAGCGAACTCGCCGAAGTTCTTCTTGAAGATCATCTGGGGTCGCACGGAGGCTGCATATCGCAGGAACCTCGTCTGATGTTGATCGGCGATCCGCAAGCGGATATCGCTGCTCGTCGCACTTTCAACGGCGCGGCGCATCGCTCGACGGGACACGCCGGCGTCTGCGTTGACGAGGAAGTAACGCATCTGATACGTCCAGTCGTCCGGAGCAGGTCTCGCCATCAACGCCTCGTAGCCCTGCGTGGTGTGGTTGGACACGACTCCGGCGACGCGCGCGTTTCCGCTTCGGAGATGGAGGCGAAGGCCGCGGCCCGCAGCGCGCAGGTGCGCCTCGGTCTTCGGTATGAGGACCTCGCCCGGCCCTAGGTGGCGGACGGCCGCGCGGTCTGCGCGGGGCACGAACTTGGCATAAGCGCTCGGAGCAACGAGAAGGATCTCGAACGGATAACCGCCACCGGCAGGCGGCGACTGGACGCGTCGACCAGCTTTCGTGCGTGCCTCGAGCAGCCAATCCAGCGCGAAGCGAGCTTTGACCGCGTCCCGCACTCCGTCTACGCGCTCGAGGCGGCGGCCGACGCGCGGCGGCAGTCCTTCGGGCGACCACACGACGAAGTGACGCCGGGACGTGGCCGCCCGCGGCAACGGACCGGATGTCTGAGAGCGAGCGTTCGAAGCGAGACCGATCGCCAACGCTCCGATGAGCGCCACCACGAGGACCATCGCGATCGTGCGGGTGTGTTTAGTCACCAGCGCAGCCTAACCAGCGAGACCGAGGTACCTCGTTCTGGAGGAGGCTACGGGAGGTACGGCATCGGATCGACGTCTTGGTCGTTGATCCGTACTTCGAAGTGAAGGTGGTCGCCGGTGCAGTAACCGGTGCAACCCACGTATCCGATGACCTGACCTTGCTTGACGTACGCACCGGTCGAGGTGTTGAACGCAGACATGTGTCCGTAGACCGTGGTGTAGCCACCACCGAGGTCGATAACCACCGCGTTGCCGTAGCCGGAGTAGGAGCCCGCCAGGATGACCTTCCCCTCCTTGGCGGCAACGATCGGTTGACCCGTGACGCCGTCGATGTCGATCCCTGGGTGGAACGAACCCCAGCGAGGACCGTAAGGCGAAGTGATCGCTCCGTTGAGGGGCCAGATGAAGCCTTGACTCGACGTTCCGAGCACCGCCACCGCATGCTTGGCTTGGTGCTCGACGATCGCGTCGTTCAGGTCGTCCTGCACGGCTACGAGGTCACCTTCCTTGCCCTCGCTGATGTGCAGCCGCCTGCGCAGTTTCTCGAGCTGGCTGTGGTAGATCGCGCTCTTATCCGTTTGTTCCGCGAGTAGGACGGACCGGCTGTCGAGTTTCTTCGTCAGTTCGGCCTTCTTCTCGAACAGCGCCTCGTTGAGCGACACGATGTCCTGGCTGAGTCGTCCGTACTTGATCAGCGCTTGGGTGTTCTGCCTCGCGGCAACGCCGATCATCTCGGCCTTCTGGTCGAGCTCACCCAGCGAGCTGGAATCGAGAAGCGCATCAAGGGTTTCGGTGCCGCCGTTCTTGTAGAGGTCGACCGCCTGCGCGCTTGCGATGCCCTCGACCTTGTCGATCTCGGCTTGGGTCTCGTCGATCCGGGCCTGAGCGTCCCGGAGATCGCTCTCGACGCCCTTGACCTGTTCGTCGAGTCGCCTGATCTGGAGCTGGAGCTTGGTGAGGTAGGCGTTCAGTCGATCGACGCGGTGGCTGAGGTTCTCCTTCTGTGAGGACTGGGCCTCGATCTTCTGGCGAACCTGTTCCAGTTGGCGCTCGTTCTTGTCGAGCTTCTTCTGGGGACCGGCGACGGAGCCAACGGCGGGGATGAGCAAGGTCGCAGCGATCGTCACGGCGATTGCGCCGCGCCGACGGTGCCGGCCTTCGATCATCCGTACTCCTTCTCTCGGTCCGATCCCGCGAGGACCATCAGGTCACCACGCACCCGGGCTAACGAGCCGGGGGATGAGCCGCGGCATCCTGCCACACCCCGGTTGGGGTGGCAAGGGGGTCTCACCTAGGTAAGTTCGAGCTTGCCTTGCCGGTCCCTGCCTCCGACACGCGAAAAATAGAGGCCCTCGAAGCGGACCCGCGGATCGAATTCTTTGCGAGTAACCTTTTGTCCCTAAGTCCCGACGGGGGAGAGGTGGAGAGTTTGAGCGACGCAAGCCTGGTCGATCTCGAGAGCCGCATCAAGCAGTTGCCGGGGGTGCTCGGTTGCGTCATCTTGTCCAACGCCAAGGGCGCCCCGTCCGAGATCCAGGCGTTCTCGAGGGCCGGGCTCGAGTCCGACGTCCTCGAAGGCCTGATCCAAGCGGAGATCACCCGCTCGGGGGTCGAAGGGTCCGTGAAGCACATCCACGTCTTCGAGCTCGACGCCGAAACCTATTTCGGAGACCGCGATTCCCTCCAGAAGGCCGCGGATGCCGCCGAACACCAGGCGCGGGAGCGGGGCCCCATCTCGGACCAGGAGATGGCCGGCAACGAGCTACAGGACATCCAAGCCCACGGCCCCCTTCCGGGGAGCCTGCAGCGCCGCCCGATCCTGCATCGAGTGCTCTTGTCGTCGACCACCGTCCACGCGGAGGCCGAGGTCGCCCTCCAGGGCCACGGCGAGGAAGTGGTCGGAGCGGCCACCGGCGAGAAGACGGCGTACGGCCTCGCGGTCGTGGCCGAGGCCACGCTAAAGGCGTGCGGCGAATTGGTTCCCGGGTTCGATGTTGAGCTGCGAGGCGCCTCTCTCGTCACCGTGGTGGGCCAGCAAGCCGTGGTCGCCCTCGTGCGGGTGCGCGGCTACGAAGACCTTCTCGGTTGCGCTTTGCTGCGCAGCGGGCCCGCTTCGGACGCCACCGTCCGGGCGACGCTCGACGCGGTGAACCGCATCCTCACCAGCGGCGAATAGGCCCGCCACCTGCGAAATCAGCGCTGATTTGGTACACTCGGAGTGTCATAGGAGTGTGCCACGGCTTTCCGCGCGAGCACCTCTTTTCTGAATCGTCCCAGCTCTTATGAGGCACATGACCGTGCCCAAGAAATGAGGAGGTCTCATGACCAGCACGCTTAAGGACGTTCCCGGCGCGGCACCGCATGGCGGCGCGCTCGAACTTCGCATGGCAGTCCCCGAGGAGATCGCGGATCTCACGGCTAAGGCCAAGTCCCTTCCGACGATCGAGGCGAAGTCGAGGCGCGTTCTGTCCGATCTCGAACTTCTGGCGGTCGGAGCGGTTTCTCCGAACCGCGGCTTCATGACCGAAGACGACTACACCGGCGTCGTGAACGAGATGCGTCTCGCGAGCGGACTTCCGTGGAGCCTCCCGATCACGCTCTCGGCGACCGATGAGGAAGCCGCGTCGCTGAAGCCCGGCCAGCAAGCTGCGATCGTTCACGAAGGTCGCCCCGTCGCGATCATCGATGTCGAAGACGTCTACAAGTACGACGCGAAGCACGAGGCCGAGAAGACCTACAAGACGACCGAAGAAGCCCACCCCGGCGTCGCGTATCTCTACGCTCAGGCTCCGAACTACGTGGGCGGAGACGTCACGGTCCTCGAGAACATCTTCTCGGGCGAGTTTGCCGAGTACCGGTTCACGCCGATGCAGCTCCGCGAGCAGATCGGCGAGCGCGGTTGGAAGACCGTCGTCGCGTTCCAGACTCGTAACCCCATCCACCGCGCACACGAGTACCTCACCAAGGTTGCGCTTGAGATCGTCGACGGCCTAGTGATCCATCCGCTCGTGGGTGGCACGAAGGGCGACGACATCCCCGCCGAGACGCGCATGAAGTGCTACGAAGTTCTCATGGAGAACTACTACCCGCACGATCGCGTAATCCTCTCCGTGTTCCCCGCAGCGATGAGGTACGCCGGACCGCGCGAAGCGATCTGGCACTCGCTTCTTCGCAAGAACTACGGCATGACGCACTTCATCGTCGGACGCGACCACGCCGGGGTCGGCAATTACTACGGCAGCTACGACGCGCAGCAGTTGTTCGATGAGTTCGAGCCCTCGGAGCTGGGGATCTTCCCGCTCAAGTTCGAGCACTCCTTCTTCTGCAAGAAGTGCGGCGCGATGGGCTCCGACAAGACCTGCCCTCACGGCAAGGACGACCGCGTCTTCCTTTCCGGTACGCAGGTGCGTCAGATGCTGCAGGACGGTATCGAGCCTCCTGCGGAGTTCTCGCGGCCCGAGGTCGCTCGCATCCTCATCGACGACGCCCGCGCCTCTAAGTAACGAGGAGAACAGTCATGGGTTTGTTGGACAAGATCAAGAAGAAGGCCGAAGGCGTAACGAGCGCAGTAGGTGAGCGGACGTCGGGGGATGCAGGCCCGAAACGCAAGGTGATGGTCATCGGGCTGGACTGCGCGCCGCCAGAGCACGTTTTCGACGAGTACGCCGACGATATCCCGAACCTCACGAAACTAAAAGAGAACGGGATGTGGGGGCCGCTGGAATCGATCGTTCCGCCGATCACGGTTCCCGCCTGGATGTGCATGATGACGTCGAAAGACCCGGGCACGCTCGGCATCTATGGGTTCAGGAACCGCAAGGACCACACGTACGACGGTCTCGCTTTCGCCACATCGTGGGCGATCAAGGAGCCGACGGTGTGGGACCTCCTGTCGGACGCCGGCAAGGACTGCATCGTCATGTCGGTACCGCCGTCCTATCCGCCGAAGCCCCTCAACGGGATACAGATCGGGTGTTTCCTCACGCCGAGCAACGATGCCGACTTCACCTACCCGAAAGAGTTGAAGGCGGAGCTCGAGGAGAAGGTTGGCGACTACATCTTCGACATCAGGAACTTCAGGACGGATGACACTCAGTACATCCTCGATGAGGCCTACAAGATGACGGAGATGAAGTTCAAGACGGCCGAGTACCTGTTGCAGAACAAGCCGTGGGACTTCTTCATCATGGTCGAGATGGGTCCCGACCGTTTGAACCACGGGATCTGGAGTTACATCGACCCCAACCACCCCCGCTACGTGGAGAACAACCCCTACAAGGAATCTCTGCGTGAGTACTACCGCTTCCTCGACGGCAAGGTCGGCGACGTCCTCAAGTACGCGGACGAGAACACGACGGTCCTCGTCGTCTCCGATCATGGTGCGAAGGCGATGGTCGGTGGGCTGTGCTTCAACGAGTGGCTCGTCAACGAGGGTTATCTGACGTTCAACGAAGAGATACCGAACGAGATCACTCCCCTCAACAAGCTCACGATGGACTGGTCCAAGACCAAGGCGTGGGGGGACGGCGGCTACTACGGCAGGTTGTTCCTCAACGTCGAAGGCCGCGAAGAGCAAGGAACCATCCCGGCCGCCGACTACGAGAAGGTGCGCGACGAGCTCATCGAGAAGATCGAAGCGATCGTCGACCACGAAGGCAATCCGATGGGCAACAAAGCCCTGAAGCCCGAGGACATCTACGAGACTCAGAACGGAGTTGCGCCGGACCT
>JAXDJP010000088.1:0-3725 GCA_034665645.1 Actinomycetota bacterium
TTACGCCGATCGGGGCGGTTGATCGTTACGAACGCGGACCGATCACGCCGTTCGTAGAGAACTACATCTTCCGTCTCGCTCAAGCCCGTCCCGACCGAAGGATCTCGAGAACCGCGCGTGCGTCGTCGTCGGGCACCGGTTCGGGGGTTCGGGGGATCGCGGGTCTGCCGCCTTGCGACATCGGGCGCTGCGCCGGTTCGAGCGTGCGCCGAAGGTTCGCCTCGACTCGTTCGAGAGCCTCCTCCGCCGCGCGCAATTTGATCCGCAGATCCGCCTCGCGCTCGGAGGCCGTCTCCAATTGCTCGGTAAGCGATGCTTCCCTAACGCGAAGCTGTTCCATCTCGGCCGCAAAAGCTTCGACCTGGGCGGTGCGCAATCCGTCGTCGCGCGCCAATTCGAGAAGACGGTCGACGACGGCGCGGCCTATGTCCTCGTAGTCGAGCCGCGGAGACCGCTTCGCAGCCCTGCTGGGAAGCGATGCCTCTGCGTCCGCAAGACTGACGGCCTCTTTTGATCGGATGTCGATGATCGTGTCACGTCCGCGCCGTCCACGTTGCCTTATCTCGTTGCGTCCAAGAGTCTCAAGAAGCTTCACGGCTTCGGCGCTGCGGACAGAATTCAGTCCGGCCTCGGCGGCAACGGCCCGAAGTTTTCCTTGGAAAACTCCATCGGGTGATGCCTCATCGAGCGCGCGCAACAGTTTGCTTGCTAATTCGTGAAGATTTGTCCGTGCCATGAAAGCGCTTTCTAGCAGAGATGGGCCGAGGTTTCGACCAAGGAACCAGCCGAAGCTTCAGCCGGGCAGCATCATGTTAGCGCGGTGCGCTTCGCACGGCTACCGAGCCTTGTAACTATCGTCGCAACTTGTGCGTTGATCGCTACAGGATGAGGCTACGACTCGAGTAGTGAAGTGATCTTGTTCTTCAACTCTGCGGGGCAGGGGGTGCAGCCTTTAAGACGCGACAAGAGGTGGGTAACTTCTTTCTCTAGCCCCACCCTCTCGAAACAAGGAGCGCATTCGTGTAGATGAGTCTCCAGTTTCGAGCGCTCCTCCCCGGAAAGGCCCTCGCCGTCCAGGTAGAGGTACGCCTGGGCGATCGCCTGCTTACATTCGTCCTTCATCGTCCCCGTCTCGTCCAGTCCGGCTTGAGCTCACGCTAGTGAGCTCCCCCCGCCGGAGCATTTCTGGCGGCCTTACCGTCGAGTTTGGCCTCGCCTTTAACGATGCCTCGCTCACGTGCTACATCCCACAACCTCTTCTGAAGCGCCTTTCTTCCCCGATGGAGCCGGGACATGACGGTCCCTAGCGGCACGTCCATGATTTCGGCCATCTCCGCATAGGAGAAATCTTCTACGTCTGAGAGGACCACCGCAAGGCGGAACTGCTCCGGAAGTTCCTCGATCGCCTGGAGGATGTCCCCGTCCACCAGACGGTCCAGGACGAGCGTCTCAGGCGTGACCGAGAGCTGCGGATCGTGGTCCTTCAGCTCCTGGTAGAGATCGAAATCCTGGACCTCGTCCTGCGAGATCTTCTGGGGCTCCCGCTGCTTCTTCCTATAAGTATTTATGTAGGCATTCGTCAGGATCCGGAAGAGCCACGCCTTGAGGTTCGTTCCCTCTTCGAAGCGGTCGAACGATCGGTACGCCCTCATCATCGTCTCTTGCAAGAGATCTTCGGCGTCGGCGGGATTGCGAGTCATGCGAAGAGCGCCCGCGTAGAGCGAGTCGAGAAGCGGGATGGCATCTCGCTGGAATCGCTTCTTGTCTTCGGTGCTGAGCTCTACCCTCTTTGCCTCGGCCACGTCACTTGCTCCCGAACGAGCCGGACTCGAGCAGCGCCGAGTCGAACGAGAACATGAGCTCCGAACGGGCGGCATGCGCCGAAGCCGCGATGCCGAGCAGTCTTTCGAGCAAGGCGTCGAATGTGACGCCCGTCGCCTCCCACAGATAGAACGAGAACGATCCCGGGACCGTGTTGATCTCCATCACCCAGGTCTCGCCCGTGTCTGGTTTCACGAATGAATCGACCCGTGCTACGCCGGCTGCGTCCACCGCGCGGAAAGCCCGCAGCGCGTTGCTCTGGACCTCTTTGGTGAGCGCGTCGGATATGGGGGCCGGGATCCGGCGATCCTGCGCCGCCATGCCGTCTCCCGTCTTCGATCCCGTCTTTGTGCCGCTCATGTACTTGTCGGCGAACGACAGATACTCCTCCGCCCCCAGCGGTTGTTCGCACACGGACGCCTCGAGGGGATGGTCGTAACCGCCGAGGACCGAACAGTTGATCTCGATGCACCCCTCCATGGAACGCTCGACGAGGATCCGGCGGTCGTAGCGGCGGGCGACCTCGAGGGCTTCGATCAACCCGTCGCGATCCTTCGCCTTCCCGATCCCCACGCTGGAGCCCAGGCGGGAAGGCTTCACGAAGGCGGGGTAGCCGATATGACCCTCGATCTCTTCCAGAACGGCATCGCGCCCCGACAGGTACCGGGGGACCTCGACGAGCACGTGCGGCACGGTGGGAAGTCCGGCAGCATCGAACACGGCCTTCATCGCGACCTTGTCCATCCCCACCGCGGAGCCAGAGACGCCCGAGCCGACATAGGGGATGTCGGCGAGCTCGAGCAAACCCTGCAACGTTCCGTCTTCACCGAAGGTGCCGTGGATCGCGGGAACGGCGACGTCCACGGGGATCCTCCGCAGTCCCTTGAGTCGCCCGCCGGGGACGAGGAGCGCTCGTTCGCCGGACAGCGACAGGGTGACGGGCTCTCCTACCTCGCCCCAGCGCTTGTCCTTGTAGACGCCCAGATCGTGAAGACCGGGGCCGGTGAGCCACTCTCCCTCCCTCGTCACGTAGACGGGGATGACCTCGTGCCGCGTCGCAAGCACCGCCATGACCTGGTGTGCGGTGACGATCGAGACGTCGTGCTCGACCGAACGGCCGCCGAAGACCACCGCTACACGTCGTTTTGCCATGAAACGAGCATACGGGGCGGGACCGACACCTCCGGGGAGTTTGCCGCGGCCCCCTACCGTTCGTATTGATCCGGGAGGTCGTTCTCGAAGAGGACGACATCGCCCGCAGTCACGAGGCCGGCCAAACGACCCGTAGCTTGATCGAGCGAGTCCACCGCGATCAGCTCTCCCCCGCCCTTAGCTTCGGCGGCGCCCTTCAGGATCGCTTCCCGATTGACCTCGGCAACAACGATGACGACATCGGCGGCTTCGGCCGCCTGTCGCCCGAACCGGACGTTGGCACTGAATTGCTCGGGTCCCAGCTCGACCATGCCGGGCGTGATGACGATCTTCTTGCCGCCGGAGATCGACCGCAGCACCGAGAGCGCCTCGGCCGCTCCCTCCGGGTTCGAGTTATAGGCGTCGTCGATGACCGTGACGCCACCGGCCCCGTCGATGATCTGCAAACGGTGTTCCACGGGCTCCATGTCTGCGATCGAGCCGGCCATCTGTTCGAGTCGTGCGCCGAGCGCCAGCCCGACCGCCACCCCGGCGAGCACGTGGCCTACGGCGTGGCGGCCGAGGAGCTTCGTTTGAACCTCGACCGCGGCTCCCGACGCGTTGTCGACGATCGTCATCGCGGTACCTCGCGGCAACGCCTTCACGTCTCGCGCCGTGACGTCGGGAGCGCCGTCGGGCGACACCCCGTAACGCGTCACCTTCACATCGCGCGGCGGGGACACCACCCCATCTTGGCCGCTCGCGGTGAGGTC
>JAXDJP010000089.1:0-7276 GCA_034665645.1 Actinomycetota bacterium
GGAAGAGAGCGCGGCTCGGGTTCGACGTCCTTGATCCGGTAGGTCCGCTCGATCGCGGCCCAGGGATCGACGTGCACCCAGATACCTCCCAGGATGACGCTCAGCGTCGTGCCACCTACGATCAAACCCACCCAGAACGCGAGCGGTGCGAACGTAAGGCCGAGTTCCCGTATCACCGCACCCGACAGCAGCGCGAGCGCCAGGAACACGAGGGCTATCACTTGGAGAACGCGAATGAGGATCGTCACGCCCCGGGGGCCCAGCAGTCGCCGCTCGGTCACTGCGTGATCGCGATCGGGGACGAGAGCGCGGATCGCGAACGAGACGATCACGGTGAGCGCCGCTGCTCCGAGATAAAGAGAAAGGGGAAGAGGCGATTCGAAAGGTTTGCCCACTCCATGGGCGAGGATCAATTGAGAAGGCATCAGTTAGAGGATTTGGTCCTCACCGCTACCGCCCCCCCGATGAGCACAAGGGCACCGATCGCGACGGGCACCACGGGGAAACTGGAATCTTCGCCGGGCAGTGGGCTTCCTGAGGCCTGCGTCCCGTCCGTTCCGCCGCTTGCCGTGTCTTGACTGCAATCCTTCGTACCTTGGACCTTGAAGTTGTAGGAGCCCTCGGTCTCGTGACCGTCTTCGTCTGAGATCACGTCGTAAGACATCTTCCAAGTCCCCGGTTGACCGGGGGTTAGCTCCGCATGAAGCGTGATGTCGAACCGTTCGAGTTTCTTAACGACGTCTCTGCCGCAGCCATCGGTCACCTTCAGGACGGAGTCGTCCGATGGCGCCTCGCTGAAGTTCAGATAAGCGTGCTTCGGGACCTTCTGCAGGACCGCGCCTTCCTTGGGAGTGCCGCTCTCGAGCTCACCGTGCGCGGCAGCGATGGTGCTCGGGCCCACGGCAAGCGCGCCGGAAAGCAATGTCAGCGCCAAGACGCGCTTAGATCTTTTAGATCTCGATCCCATAGTCGTCAGGATAGTGGGAATCGCCCGATTACTTCGTAACGACTACCCTTCGGATGAAGCCGGCTGCGATAGAGCGTTAACGAATCGATGTCGAAGTCCGGGGCCCCCGATGGAAGCTTCGGTAGCGCACCCATGCGCTGCGGTCGCCGGAAACGCGCGAGAGTGACGTGTGGCGTGAACGAGCGCTTCTCTCGGTCCCACCCGAGTTCCCCCAAAACGTCATCCAGACCCGCCGCCAGCTTCGTCAACACACGGCTTTCGTCTCGGACCCCGGCCCACAGGACGGCAGCGCGGCGGAGACTAGGGAAGACGCCCAGGCCGTCGACTCGTACCCGCGCCGATCCGTGAGCATCGGCCGCCGCCGCGCACGCGTCCATCACCAGAGGAGCGCGCTCGGAGGAGGTCGCTCCCAGGAACCTGAGGGTTATGTGTTGGTTCTCCAGCGTGATCCAGCGTGCGTCGTCGAATGCTTCTCTATCGATCGCATCGTGGATCCACTGCCGGGCTATGAGAGGAACGTCGCACGCGACGAAGAGCCTTTCATCACTCATCGCCGAGGACGAGCCGGCGACCGAGATCGAGGGCCGCCGTCACACTGATCTTCCTGATGTTCTCGCGGTCGCCGTAACCGCGCACCTGCCGCGTTTCCGTGCGGCCCTGGTAACTCGCCCCGACGAACACCGTCCCCACGGGTTTGCCTTCCTGTTCGGAGGGACCCGCGACCCCGGTCGCCGAGAGCCCGAGGCCGGCATCGAACTTCTTGGCCGCCGACTCGGCGAGGGCCGCAGCCGCTTCGGCGCTCACCGCGCCCGGGCCCTCCAAGATGCCTCTATCGACGTCTCCTACGCGCTCTTTCATCTCGGTGGCGTAGAGGATGAGTCCACCCAGGAAGAAATCGCTCGAGCCCTTGACCCGGGAGAGTGCGGCCCCCATCAAGCCGCCCGTCAAAGACTCCGCGACGGCAACGCTGATCCCACGTTCTCTCATCATGTTTCCGAAGGCCGGAACGATGTCGTCCTCTTCTCCTTCGACCGCTGCCCTTCCGAGCCTGGATCTGATCTCGGCTTCGACCGGACGAATCAGCGCCAGCGCTTCGGACTCGCCCCTCGCCTTCGCGGTGATGCGCACGCGAACCTGCCCCCCGCCCGCGAGATACGCGATGGTCGGGTTCGTTTGCGCGTCGACGATGTCGGCGATCTTCTCTTGGGTGTGCGATTCGCCGAGGCCGATAACCAGCACGTGTCTACTCACGATGACAGCGTCGCCCTGTCTCTCCCGTAGCACGGGGAGCACCGTCTTCTTCAGCATCGCTTCCATCTCCCACGGAACGCCGGGAAGCGCGAAGACGATCGCTCCGTCACTTTCGACGTAGAAACCGGGAGCCGTTCCTTCCGGCTCGATGGGGACCGCACCCTCGGGGAGATCTGCTTGCTTGAGGTTGTCCTCGGGCATCGGGCGATTCAAGCGACCGAAGATGTCGCGCACCTTCTCGGCCAGGTCCTCGTGACGGTCGATCCGAAGGCCGAGTGCTTCGGCGACACCTTCCCTGGTGATGTCGTCGGGAGTTGGGCCCAGCCCTCCCGTGATCACGACCGCTTCCGATCGGCGCACTGCTGTAGCGATCACATCCGCCATACGGCCAAGGTTGTCGCCGACGGCCACGTGGAAGTGAACGTCCACGCCGATCGATGCGAGGGCTTCGGAGATCCGCTGCGCGTTCGTGTTTGCGATCTGCCCCAATAGGAGCTCGGTACCTACGCCGACGATCTCTGCTTTCAAGCAGATACCTCCCCTGGATCCTTTTCCGCTCGGATGAAATATTCGAAGCCAGACCAGAACGTCACGATCAACGCCGCCGTCAGGTACAACCAGTGGCCGACGTTGGGACCGGCCCACGGCAGAAGCCACCAGCACACCATCGAGATCTGCAACACGGTCTTGGCTTTGGCCACACTCGACGCCGGGAGATTTCCCCCTCCGCTCACGATGCTGGTCCTTAGGATCTGAACCGCAACCTCGCGTAAAGCGATCAGCAGGGCCGCCCACAATGGAAAGTCGCGCGTGTCGACGAGGACGACGAGGGCAGCGCCGACGAGAAGCTTGTCGGCGAGGGGATCGAGGAACTGCCCCATCCGCGAGATCGTCTCGTTCTTGCGCGCCAGGTATCCGTCGAGCGAATCGGAAAGAGACGCCACCAAGAAGACGACGAACGCTCCCACCGCGGCCGCGGTCGAGTCTCCATACGCGAGGACCAAGAAGACCGGCACCAAGACGATGCGGGCGATCGTGATGGTGTTCGGCAGGTTCATTGAAGGTACGAGGGTACTCAACCTGCCGCGTCGTTCTGGTCCACGACGGTTACGGCCGCCGTAACGGACGAGGATTATTTAGGACCGATCGCTTCGGGCGCGGTTAGTGCTCGTTCAGCTTGGCGGCGGCTCGCTCGGCTCGGGTGATCCCGTACATCGCATAGTCATCGCGTCCCCTCTGAGAGGGCATGAATCCGCGCATGATGCCCTCGTACGTGTATCCCAAGCGCTCGAGGACCTTTCTCATCGCGATATTTTCGACCCACGTCGAGGCCTGTACTCGCTCGGCCTCATGTGCCTGGAACAAGAAGTCGGTGAGGAGAGCGAACGCCTCTCTCCCGAGCCCTTTCGACTTGTCCCCGTCGGCGAATAGGCCGATCCCTATCTCGTAGACCCCAGGAGGAAGTCCGTTCTTCGGTTGACGAGCGTCGACCTCACCGATCAGACGACCGCCCGCTTCAACCGCGAGGTCGAGCCTGCCTTCGACCATGCGCCCCGACTTCTCGATCCTTTGCCGGATGGCATCAACGGAAGCGCTGGCCGATAGTGAATCTGGCTCGGACATACGGGCGCGATGAACCGCCTCTGCTTCATCGGGACGGAAGGGGCGAAGGGTCACCCTAGGACCTACGAGTCGAGTCATCCGGTGCACCTTAGACGGCGGCGGCTAGACGAGAGCGAAACGATCCTCTTCGTGCGCGCCTTTCAGATCCGCTCCTTCGTTCCCGGTGATACGCACCTCGACGTAATCGCCGACGTGCAGGTGACCGTCGGAAGTGAACTCGATCTCTCCATCTACTTCCGGCGCCTCGCGGTGCGACCGGCCCGTCCATAGGCCGGTCGCCGGGTCCAGACGCTCGACCAACACCTCGAGTCTCCGATCCAACAATGAGGTAGCGCGGCGCTCCATCGTCAACTCTGCTGCAGCGGAGACGATCTCGGCCCTCTCGCGCGTCACGGCTTCGGAGTTCTGATCGGCAAGATCGTGCGAACGTGTGCCAACCTCGCGTGAGTAATTGAAGACGCCGACCCAATCGAGGTCGTTCGTCGTGACGAAGTCGGCGACGTCCCCGGCGTCTTCGTCGCTTTCACCGGGGAACCCTAAGATGAACGTGGAGCGGATCGCCGCGTCGGCGTCCGCATTCCTTATCCGCTCGATCATCTGCTCGAACCTCTCTCGTCCGCCCCAACGGCCCATGGCGCGGAGGACGCTAGGCGAGACGTGTTGCAGCGACAGGTCGAAGTACGAGGCGATACGAGACGACCCTGCGATCTTGTCTATCAATTCGTTCGTCACACCTTGAGGATGGAGGTACATGAGGCGCATCCGGCGCAAACCATCGATGCCCTCGAGGCGCTCGAGGAGCTGCACGAAGTCACCCTCGCCCGAGTCCCTGCCCCACATCACGGAATCCTGGCTGACGAGGGATAGTTCGCTGACGCCGGACGCTACGAGATGGCGCGCCTCTGTCTCGATCGTCTCCAACGAACGGGATCGGAATTTCCCTCGCATCAACGGGATCGCGCAGAACGTGCAACCGCGATCGCAGCCTTCCGCGATCTTCAGGTAGGCCCAAGGCGCTCTGCCGAAGCGAAGCCGGGGGCCGGCGGCGATCGTGGCGTCCCAGTAGGCGGGATCGAACTTCGTTCCAGGTTCCCCGAAGATCTTTCGTTCCAACGAACCTTTGGCGGCACCCTCGGCGATCGTCGCGATGTCGCCGTAAGCGGCGAAGTCGACGAACGCGTCGACCTCGGGCAACGCCTCCTCGAGATCCGCCGCGGATCGAGCGACGAGACAGCCGGTCAACACGAGCCCTTTGAGGTCGCCCGTTTCCTTGAGCTCGGCAAGGTCGAGCACCTCTTGCACCGTCTCGCGGCGAGCGGGATCGATGAAACCGCAAGTGTTCACGAGAACCACGTCGGCGTTCTCGGGCGATTCCGTCACATCGTGTCCCGCAGCCTCCAAGAGGCCGCCGAGTCCTTCCGAATCGATGGCGTTCTTAGGACAGCCGAGGGTGACGATAGATATGCGGGACATCAGCTATGTCTACAGGAACGCGTCGATATCGTCTGGGAAGGTGATGTCGATCGCATCCTGCCCTCCCGGGGACCCGATGTTGTGACCGTTGACGGTAAGGACCACACCCTGAGGGAATCCGAGCCGGATCTGCAGCTTCTTGCGCGCCTCGAACCGTTCGGTGTCACCCTGAGCCATCAAGAGACCTCCGGCCCCGTTGGTGACGTCCGTTCCATCTTCTTGCACGCTGATCCAGCAGTCTCCTCTGCTGGCGCTGACGACGAGGTTGATCCCGTCGTCAAAGACGATCACGCCGCCATCCGAAGGGCTTACCTCGGGGCTCGGACTGGAGCTCGGTCCCGCGCTCGCCGAAACCGACGCGGTGGGCCGTGGAGAGCTCGTGCTCTGCGCGACGGTCGGAGGCTTGTCGCCTCCGGGATTCTGGAAGATCCCAACCAGAGCGAGAAGAACGAGGACCCCACCGGTGATGACTCCTGCCAGTTTCCAGCTGCTGATCGGCTTCCCCGGCAGATTGAACTGCTTCTTGCTTTGCCGCTCGAGCGCTGCGATCTGAGCGGTGTCGACCCGGCCCCCGCCGAATCTCGCGTCGAACTCTTTCATGAGCGGCTCGGGGTCGGCCTTTAGATACCGGGCGTAGGAGCGGAGGAACCCGCGCACGTACGTGGGAGCGAGAAAGTCGAATTCGTCCGACTCCATCCTCATGAGGAAATCGGGCCGGATCCTGGTCTCTTCCGCGGCCCTTTCGATACTCACCCGGCGTGCTCTCCGGGCGGCTCGAAGGTAGCCGCCCATGCTGCTGGGGTCGGTCACGGCGCTCCGCTATCTATCGGGAAGTGGTCCCTGAAGGACGGCCAATTATAGGCAAGGCTTAGACGGCGACCCCACCCTTAGAGACGTCCCTCGTCACGCAGCTAAGACGACGCCGGGGCGCGGAAGGTTGCCGGCGGGTGTGCCCGCGGGCGACCGATCTAGGCGGTGACGCTCTCCTCGGCGGCCTCGAGCTCGTCAACGGTCATCAACACGTCTCGGGGCTTCGAGCCCTGGGAGGGTCCGACGATGCCGCGCTGCTCCATCAGATCCATGAGGCGTCCGGCACGGGAGAAACCGACCTTGAGCTTGCGTTGCAGCATCGAGGTGGAACCAAGCTGAGATCTCACTACCAACTCGCGGGCCTCGTTCAGAAGCTCGTCATCGCCGTCGGCGCTGCCTCCGCTGAGCGACAGGCTTACTTGATCGTCGGTGGTGACGCCGTCGACGTACTCGGGCTGGCCCTGCCGCCGGGCGTGGCCCACAACAGCGGCGACTTCCTTCTCGGTCACCCACGAACCCTGGATCCGACGCGGCTTCGAAGAGTTCGCGTGCAGATAGAGCATGTCCCCGTGGCCGATCAGCTTGTCCGCTCCGCCTTGGTCGAGGATGACGCGCGAGTCTTGCTGCGACGCGACGCTGAACGCCAACCGTGACGGGATGTTCGCTTTGATGACACCGGTGACGACATCGACCGACGGACGCTGGGTTGCGACGACTAGGTGGATGCCGACCGCGCGAGCCATCTGGGCGATGCGACAGATCGCGCCTTCGACGTCTCGCGGAGCGACCATCATGAGGTCTGCGAGCTCGTCGACCACGACAAGTATGTAGGGAAGCGGCGCAGGTTCCGGATCGTCTTCGTTCAGTTTGACGACCGCGCCGCGCGTCGCAGCTTCGTTGTAGAACTCAAGGTTCCGCATACCGGATTGCGCCAACATCTCGTAGCGCATCTCCATCTCTCGGACGACCCAACCGAGCGCGGCCGCGGCCTTCTTCGGGACGGTGACGACCGGAGTAAGCAGGTGCGGAACCCCGGCGAAGTGCGTCAGCTCGACCCGCTTGGGATCGATGAGAATCATGCGGACCTGATCGGGACGCGCGCGCATAAGGATCGACGTGATCATCGAATTGATGCAGGAGGACTTTCCTGAG
>JAXDJP010000090.1:0-2664 GCA_034665645.1 Actinomycetota bacterium
CGGACCGAGGCGGCGGCGCGCCGCGTAAGCGTGATCGAAGAGCCACTGGCTCCTCGGGAGCCGGCCCAGCAGGCTCTTCTTGCCGGTGGTCGCGCCTCCCGCCGACGGGGCCCCCTTGTTCAACCGGAGAGGCATGTCTTTCCACGACCGAACTTCGGGCAGCCGTTCCGGAGTCACGTACGTAGAGAGGACATCGACGGTCACGCCTCGATCGACGAGGGTAGAGATCCAATTCCTTGCTATGGGACTGCGCCCGTCCGCGATGACCGTCAGGTTCATTCCTTGGGACTTTCTTTGGTTGGCGGCTCCGGCACGTCCTCCCCAGGATCCACGTTCTGATTGCGTGCCCGGCGTCTCTGGATCGTCCCCAAGATAAATCCCTTGAGCCTCGCCAGGAACTGTGGGGTCGGTTTGAAAAGTAGCAGTGGGCCCACGTGAACGACCTTGTGGGTTTCACGCAGCAAGATCACGAAAACCGTTACGCGCCCGAGCAGCGACGCTATGGCGGCACCGGTGAGACCGACCGTCGACACGAAAACCGGCATGAGCACCAAAGTGGCGGCCACTCCGATCACCTCCGCTTTAGCGGCGATCGTTGGTCGGCCGAAGCCGCGCAACCCGTCCTCGAGAACTCCGTTAACGCCCGTGAACGCACTCGCGATCAAGAGGATCACGGCAAGAGGAGTGGCGTCGTGGAAGCTCGAGCCGAACAGGATCGCGATCCCGAACGGGGTCAATGGGATCGCGATGGCCAGGAGGAAGTAGGCGCTCGTCGCGGCCAGTCGAACGCCGTTAACGAAGGTCGACATCTGAAGTTCGACCGAGTCCGCCGACGCGACCCTGGGGAAGATGGCAGTGGCGATGGCCAGCAAGACGGGATCCACCGCGTGCCCCCACGAAGTTGCGACCGCGTACAAGCCGAACTCTCGTGCGGGCAGGAAAGCCGCGATCACGATGAAGTCGAGCTGGATCAGCAGCGTTTGGGGAAAGTCGCTAACGACGGACGGGATCCCGAATTTGAGCAGCGGACGCACGAGTTCTCGGCGCGGTTTCATCCGACCCTTCAATCGCTTGCTGACCACTGCCGTCACGGGACCGATCAGGACGGCGCGCGCTATGAGATATGCGACGGACAGCTTGACCGCGTTGGCCCCCAGATCCCGCACCGAGAAGATCACCAGGATGAACAGCCACGAGCCGACCGGTGCGAACCTCAAGATGTTCCATACGAACGTGTCGCCGAGCCCACGTAACGGGTGGTAGTTCAGCCCCAGGAGCGTCGCAACCGGGATCGACAGCAGGTACCAACGAGCGGCCGATACGACCGAGGCGCTTTGAGCGGAGAGCAGCAACGGCATGGCGAGATACCCGACCGCTGCGAATACGACCGACGATGCGAGGGCGATGGTGATCGCGGTCGCGAGATGGTCCTTGGCCCGCTCGGGGATCCTTGCGCAGTAATAGACGAGCGAGTGCGGCATGCCCAACATCGCGACGGTGGCCATGAAGAGGGGCCAGGTTTGGATGGCGGCAAGCTCGCCTCGACCCGTCGGTCCGAGAAGTCGCGCCGCGAGGACACCGGTGAAGACGTTGACCAAGATGATCGCGGCGTTGGTAACCGCGGTCTGAGCGACGTCGGTGCTGAACCGACCGTGATCTGGGGGCATGGGACTGCTAGTGGCTCGGCTTAGTCGTCGAGTCGAAGGGCTGTCGCCTAGTCGCGCGCATAGCCCCACCTTTTCGTCATCGGGCGGCCCATTCCCCACGCGAGTCTTTGCAAGCGTTTCGGAAGTCCCTCGCGCCAGGCGGCATCGGCCCGGATCGGCGCCGCGGTCCAGCGCAGCTTGTTCCCCGCCACACCGTGATTGTGTCCATTGAGGAAGGCATCTTCGACGTTTGTGATGGGATCGAGGCCCATCCACGAATGGATACGGGCTACAGAACGGTCCGGATCGCCGACGAGGTCCTCGTATCTCAAGGGAAGGTAACGATCCTCACCGACGCTCACGTGCCCGACCCTGGACCCGATGATCGCGTCTGCGGTCCAGCGCACCGCCTGTCGTCCGACCTTC
The DNA here is from genome assembly GCA_034665645.1 of Actinomycetota bacterium. Lineage (GTDB taxonomy): Bacteria > Actinomycetota > CADDZG01 > CADDZG01 > WHSQ01 > JAUJNU01. The sequence continues at coordinate 2,073 of JAXDJP010000090.1, forward strand.
CTGACCGTCGCCTCGCCCGAACTCCTCACGGCGGAATAAACGAAAGCTCTCGGGTCCTTCGCGATGTGAACGACCTTGATGTCGAACCTTCCCGACTGCGCCAGCCAATACAGCCGGTAGGGATCCTTCGACGCATCGACGAGCCACTCGATCTCGGCCCCCTCGAGCTGCTTGCCGACTTCGATCGCAGCCTCGAAATAAGCCTCATTGGAACGCGCGTAGTCGTCCACCTCCGGATCGACCGTCCGTGACCGCCCCGGCACCAACTCCGCTAAGAGGCGAGGCCTAAGCACCTTGCCGGCACCTCGACCCTCGCGAAAGAAGTTGATGGGACTCGACAACTTCCCTGCGACGCGAGCCTCCACCTCGGACCAGAAAGGACACGATGCGAACGTTTGGCCGCAACCACAGAGAGCGCTCTCGTCGCCCGCTTCCCAAGGTAGCTCTTGGAACTCCCCCAGCGTCCACGCTTTCGGGTGCGTCGCGATCAAGAGATCGAGAAGCGTGCTGCCGCTCCTGCCGCTGCTAAGGATGTACAGGATCTTGGGACGCATGGCTTAACCGCTACAGAGCGGGAACGATGCCCTTGGCG
>JAXDJP010000091.1:0-6691 GCA_034665645.1 Actinomycetota bacterium
CTGCCTCACCCGCTGCCTGCGCCAATTGCCCTGCGGTCGTCCCGTCGGAAAGGGGAGCGGACGGGGCGACGGCCGGGCTGGTGGCCGGGGCCGAGGCCGCGACGAGGGCCGACCGAAGCGCGTCCGACCGACCGCTGGACGCGAGTTCGTCGACCGTTCTTCCGGAAGAGCCGCTGCCGAGGCCTCCGTCTTTTGTGGGAGAAGTCGTCTTATTGCCGTGACCGGCGCCGTTGCCATTTCCGCCGGGGCCGGACCCGCCGCCCGAGCCTCCGTTGCCGGAGCCCCCGCCGGTCGTTTCGCCTACCGTGTCGCCCACGGTGCGGCCGACGTCCGAGACGAGGCCGCCTGCAGCCTCAGTGGTATCGCGAACGGTGTCGCCGCCGTCAGAGGTGACGTCCTTGATCGCGTCTCCGGGTTGCCCTCCGACCGTGTCACCCACCGTGCCACCGGTGTCCTCCAGCGTGTCGCCCACGGTGCCCCCGGTATCGGTGATGAGGTCGCCGACTGGGTCGGTCGTGCCCGAGCCCACATCGGTCACGGTGTCGGACACCGTGTTGACGACGTCGTTCGCGGCGCCGGAAAGGTCCTGGGCCGGGGCCGTCGCGGTGTTCGTGACCGGGTCGGTGACATTCGAGAGGGGCGTGCCGGCGAGAGCGGGCGCCGCCGTGAGGAAGACAGCCCCAGCCCCGAGTGCGAACGCGGCGATACGGAGCGGAACTTTCGTGGGGGAAAGACCGATTCTGCGCAAGATCTTGGGGTCCCTCCGCTGGTCGGGTGCCTCACTAATTTAGCTACGTTCCTATCGGCATTTCCATGGCGCGCTTTAGCTAGTTAGGCGCCTGGGGCCCCGAAAAGAACGGACCAATGCCCGACCTCAGGTAACCTCGCCTACGTAAAATGCGTTACTTCATTCGAGCTCTCGTCTGAGAGGCCCCTTTTAACCGTTTCTACGGGTGGTCGGCGGCTTCGCGCGGGAGTGCTCAACAGGTGTCCACGACGAGAGGGGAAACATCTTGCGGTTCAAGGCCTTAGCAGCAGTCGCCATAGCCATCGTTCTTATCGGGTCGGCGGCGGTTTTCGCAGCCCCCCATCGAGCGGAAAGCCCGCGCTCGGGCCGGCGTTCTGAGAACGCTCCGGCGCCTCGAGGATTCATCCCCGCCGCCGCCGGCCAACGAAGCCTGGGACGCTATTTCGTGATCATGAAGGCCCCCTCGCTCGCGGATCGCATGGCTCGCTCGGGGGCCGAAGTGACCGAGGCCTTCCGTCCGGAGATCCAGCGTCAGACGGTCGCGGCCATCGAGGCCGGTCAAGAGGGAGCGGTAGCGGCGGCTCGAGCGGCCGGAGGCAAGGTCGTTTTCCGCTACAGCCGTCTGGTTAACGGTTTCTCGGTGCAGACCACGATGGCGAACGCCGCGGCCCTTGCGCAGCGGCCCGACGTCCAGCTGGTGCAACCGGTCAACATCGTGCACAAGAACCTCTCGACGAGCGTTCCCTTCATCGGGGCCACGAAGGTGTGGAAGAAGCTTCACGTCAAAGGCAAGGGCATCCTCGTCGCCGACGTCGACACCGGTATCGACTACACCCACGCGGCATTCGGGGGGCCGGGAACCGTTGAGGCTTACGAGAACAACGATCCTTCTGTGATCGAGCCCGGCACTTTCCCCACCAAGAAGGTCGTCGGCGGTTATGACTTCGTCGGCCAGAACTACGACGTCGTGGACGACGCGAACGACGAGGACAAGACGAACGACGTTCCCCAGCCCGACCCGGATCCTCTCGACCTCGACGGTCACGGTACGCACACCGCTTCGACCGTTGCCGGTTTCGGGGTGAAGGCGGATCCCGCCAACGACGTCGAGGGCATCGGCAAAGGCGTCGCGCCGAAGGCGAAGCTTCTCGCCGTCAAGGTGTGGGATGTAGGAAACTCGACCGCCGACGTTCTCGTGGCGGGCTACGAGTTCTCGATGGACCCGAACCAGGACGGAAGCACGAACGACAAAGCCGACGTACTTACCTTCTCGGGCGGCGTCGACTACGGAACGAAGTACTCGGTCGAAGCGGTAGCGGCCCAGAAGGTAGTGAAGATGGGCACCGTCTTCGTCGCATCGGCCGGTAACGCGAGCAGCCAGGACACCGGCGCCTCCGCTTACATCTTGGGCACGCCGGCATCGGCTCCCGGCGTCATCTCCGTCGCCGCAACGATCGACCAGTTCAAGGCACTAACGGTGACCGCAGACGATCCCGCGACCGAGCTCCCCGAGCAGGGTGTTGCGGTCCATCAAGACTGGTCGGGCGACCTCGACGAGGATCTAAGTGGGTCGTTGTTCGACGCGCGCGCGCTTTACCCACCTCAGGACCCGAGCGGAGATCCCGCTCCTACGGATCAGCAGTTCTGCTCGCCGGCTCCCGCAGGCTCCGTATCCGGCAAGATCGTCCTGATCTACAAGGCGGCGACCGGTGACGGTGACTGCGCTGGTGGAAACAAGGTCTATTACGCGGAACAAGCCGGAGCGGTCGGAGTGATCCTCTGGTCCGGATTCGCCGGCCCGCCCTCTGGTCTCGCTCCCGGTGACTTCCCGGTCACGATCCCCGCAGTGATGGTGTCGACGGCAGACGGTGCCGCACTTGGCGACACCGTGAGCCCGACGGCTCCAACCGCGTACAACACGCAGCCCACGACCGTGACGATGCATGCGGACGAGAGCGTGATCCCCGGCTACGAAGATCGCATCACCGACTTCTCCTCCGAGGGCCCGGCTCGAGTCACCAACGCACTTAAGCCCGACGTCTCCGCGCCGGGGTCGGACATCACTGCCGCGGGAGTGGGCACCGGCACCGGTTCGCTCACCATCTCCGGCACCTCGTTGGCGGCGCCGCACGTTTCGGGAGTCGCCGTTCTGCTGAGACAACTGCACCCGAACTTCACGCCGAAGCAGATCAAGGCGCTGATCATGAACCAGGCGAAGACGAACGTGCATCGCAACAGCGGGGCGGAGGGACCGGTGTCGGCGACCGTTCAGGGAGCCGGCCGCGTGCAGGCCTTCGGCTCTGCAACGGCGACCTCCTACGCGTCCCCTGGAAGCCTTTCCTTCGGGCTCAAGTTCCTAAAGGCATCGCAGACGTTCACGAAGAGTTTCGCGGTCAAGAACTTCGGCACGAAGAAACACGAGTACGTCGCGCTGGCGAAAGACCGGTACACGGACTTCGCCGCCGACATCTCGGACGCCTCGGTTAGCCCGTCGAAGTTCCAGTTGAAGCCGGGACAGAAGCAGAAGATCACGGTGACGTTGACCGTTGACCCGACGAAGATCGAAGAGGCCGAGCAGGAGTACGGCTGGTACTACTTCCACCCGAACGTCGACGGTGGTGTCACGATCCGCCAGTCGCTGAACGGTAACGACAGGCTTTGGGTTCCATGGCACGTCGCCCCGCTGGCCGCGTCAAATGACAAGGCGAGCAAGAACATCCTCGACCTGAACGACGGTTCGGACACGTTCACGATCGACGGTGCCGGAGCCGGCACGTCGCACGCGGACAACTACATCTGGGGTGCGGACGATGAGGTGGGTCTGGCGCGGCAATTCGCCGAGGCCGACATCACGCACATCGGCGCACGCTCGTTCACGGGCGACGACCCCAACGATGGAGACGCGGCGGGACTGCCGGGTGGTACCGACGAGCTGCAGGGACTCAAGTGGACCGAGTTCCTCGAGGACAGCGATCTGAACGAGCCGATCGAGTTCGGCGTCAGCACTGCAGGCGTGCACAACACGACCGAGACGCTTGAGATCGACGTCTTGATCGACGTAGGCGCGGACGGCAACTTTGCGAACGATGCGATCGGCGCAGACTTCCTTGCCGTCAAGGTCCCCGGAAATGGGAAGACCTGTCTCTACGATCTATCGGAGCAAGACCCGTTCGCGGCGTGCGCGGCCGAGTGGTTCCCCGACTACAGCAACTACAACTCTGCCGTGAACGGGGTGGTGGTCGACGCGCAAGCTCTGGGCTTGACTAAGCAGAAGTCGGAGCTCTCCTATCAGGTGAAGGCTTGCACCGGCATGTTCTCCGGCGACCTCCCGTCGCAGGTCTGCGACGAGGTTGGGGACGTCAATGTCGATACCGGCACGTACGTGCCGCACATCGATGTGGCCGATCCGGCCCTCGACATCGACCCGCTCGTCTGTGGAGGTTTCTTCAAGGGCGGGCCTTGCAACGACACCGACCCGGTGAACGTGACGTTGGGCTCCGCAGCCGACGACGAGGCACCTGCAGTTCTCGTGTTGTTCCCGAACAACGCGCCCAGCGACGCTGCTCAGGTCGTTCGAACGGTGAGGACGGGAGCCTAGCCACACGCAGCTATAGAAAAGGGCCGGCCCCAGGTGGGTCCGGCCCTTTCTCTTTGTCTACCGGTTATTGACTGAGGGACTTCTCCGTCGTACGCACGCGGCGACAAACCTCGTCCAGCATCTTGAGGGCCAGCGCCGGGTGAGCCTTGAGGGTCGAGCGGAATGCCCAAACGGGCAGGGACAGCGTCGCCACATCGCTTTCGGCGATCACCGTTGCGGTCCTCGGCCCCCCGTCCAACAGAGCGATCTCGCCGAAGAACGCGCCCGGTCCCATCTTGCGCCGGGTCCGGCCCCCGACGAGAACTTTCGTATCGCCCTCCATCACGATGTGGAGGCCGACGCCGGTCTCGCCCTCTTTGCAGATCTCCTTGCCCTTCGGAAAGTGCACTTCCTTAAGGGACTTGGCGATGCTCGAGAGCTCGCGGTCGGAACACTCCGCGAAGATCGGAACGCTGCGGAGTAGTTCGACTTCCTTTGACTTCTTGGCCACTGCCCCTCCCATGCGTTGATGTGGTGTCGTGGGGTCAGATTCTCCCCTTTATCGGGCGGTGACGGAAGGGGGGGCGGGGTGTCGGCATCGAGACACCCAAGACGTCGCCGCCGCGACAGCCCCGAACGGTCGATGGGGCGACGATGGTGCCACGAAGCTGCAAACGGTGCAGTCAGAACATGGAGGGTGAAAATGAACGGTCACTTCACCAGAGAGATCGGCCGGATGCGCTCCGCAGAGATGATCAACAGAGGTATCCGCCGCCAAGAGCTTGCCGCCGCCAGTCCTCACGTCGAGTACCGGTCGCCCAAGATCACCGAGCCCGCGTTCGTCCAGACGATCCGGATCCTGCTCAAGGGCCGCCGGCCCGGCCTGGTGTGATCCGAGCGACAAACGAGGCAGGGGCCCCTTCGGGGGCCCTTTCCGCGCGGGCCCCCCGCGCTAGGCTGGAGAGGTGAACGCAGAGCGCATCGCCAAGGTGCTGGGGTCGAGCGACCTGTTCCAGGGACTGGACGAGCAAACCCTCCTCAAGGTGGCCGAAAGGTGCATCGACCGCACCTATAAGAAGGGTCAACTGATCTTCCACCAGGGCGATCCCGGCGAGAGCTTGTTCCTCGTCGCCGAGGGGCTCGTGAAAGTGCTCCTGCCGTCGCCCGAGGGCGGCGAGATGGTGCTCGTGACGTTCGAGCCTCCCTCTAGTTTCGGCGAGCTGGCGCTCCTCGATGGGGGGCCCCGCTCGGCGTCGGCGGAGGCGGTCGAGGACACCAAGCTGATCGTTCTGACAAGAGCGACGATGCTCGATCTGCTGCGGGAGCACCCAGAGCTGGCCGATCTGCTCCTGAGCGCGCTCGGGCGGATCATCCGTCGCCTCACCGAGCAGGCCTCGGATCTCGTCTTCCTCGACCTCCACGGGAGGGTCGCCAAACTCTTGATCTCCCTGGCTCACGACCGGGGGGAGGCCACCGAGGAGGGCCTGGTCCTCGACCTCCATCTCACCCAGACCGACCTCGCCAGCATGGTGGCGGGGTCTCGCCAGAGCGTGAACCAGATCCTCCGGGGGTTCGAGGCTCGGGGCTACCTCGAGCTCCGCGGGCGCACGATAGTGCTCAAAAAGTCCGATTCGCTCCGCCGCAGGGCTGGGATGTGACGATTGTCGGGTAGCCGACACCGCCTCTGTCACCCGCCGGACAGCGTTAGGCGGTCCTATCCACCAAGCTGATCTAGCGCGAGGATGTTGAGACGGTGCGAACACCGTCAGAAAGGGGTCTAGATGGCAGAAGACAGGAAGAACCCGGAAGAGGCCACAAAGCGTCTCCAAGAGGACGACGTGGAAGGCCACGGCGGCACCCACAGGAAGATGGAAGACGACGTGGAGGGCCACAACATCCGCACCAAGCTGGAAGACGACGTCGAGGGTCACAACATCAGGACCAAGCTCGAGGATGACGTGGAAGGCCACAACATCCGCACGAAGCTCGAAGACGACGTCGAGGGTCACAACATCCGTACGAAGTAACGCATCAGTAGCAACTCGCGCATCAGTGGCGGCCGGGGAGACCCGGCCGCTTCTCGCGTCCCGGGTCGGGATCCCGGTTGGTGTCGGCAAGCCGACACAGCGGTTGTCGGGCGGCAGACAGTTTCGACGGGTCCTTTCCAGCATGCTTTGGGGGCGCGAGGATGTCGAGACGGGGTGAAACCCGTCCTTATGGAAAGGAGTCCCACATGGCGGACAAGAAGAATCCGGAAGAGGCTGGCTGGAGGGCCCACAAGGTCGAAGACGACGTCGAGGGTCACAACATCCGCACCAAGCTGGAAGACGACGTCGAGGGCCACAACATCCGCACCAAGCTCGAAG
>JAXDJP010000092.1:0-6524 GCA_034665645.1 Actinomycetota bacterium
GGCGCCACGGATGCGACGGTCGACGAGATGTCGTGGAAGAGGAATGCCGACCCGCCGTACCCGAGGGGGCCGTGGGGGGTGACGAAGTACAGGTTGCTTTCGGTCCCGAGCTCGGGCGGCGCGTGCAACTGCGCCGCGGCGAGCACGCGTTCCGCAACCCCGAACGCGATCCCGTAGCACAGGTATTGCTCCCAGACCTCGATCGAACCGGGAACGGCTTCCTTCATCCCCGCGAAGTCCGTCAAGAAACGGCGGAAGCCCTCCCACTTGGCAGCAGCCTCCGCGCCCTCGTGCGAACGACGTTCCCATCCCCTCCGGTAGAACGCGAACGCGGTCATTATCAGAGCGTTCGTGAAGAAGATCCCGGCCAGCGATCCCGCGAGCACGGGTACGAAGAATGAAGCTCCGGGCTCGGACGCGTTGCTCACGGCGATGAAGAACGAGATTCCCGTCAGGACCCACAGAAGGACGCAGATGGCGGCCGTGATCCCCCCTGCTCCCGGCTCCCACCAGCTCTTCAGGCGTACGGCCGCACCGACCGCCTCCTTGAAGGCCGTGTACCTCCCCGAGTAGTAGGTCGGCTCGGACTCGAGCTCGTCCTTCAGTTCGGTCAGCATCAGGCGGTCTTTGCCTTTGGTCGCATGCGTGATCGTCTTCAGCACGATCTGTTCGAACGGTTCGAGACCCGCTTGATCCTTGTCGGTCTCCTTGACCGCGAGATCGCTCACGTCCTCCTCCCTCAGTCCCGCCCACGTCTTCTTGTGAGTGGTCGTAGGGATGGAATCGATGTAGCCCTTTCGGATCAAGTCGAACAAGGTGGCAGTGAAGGCGTTGCCCGTAACCCGCGTATAGCCGGGCTCGAGCAACGCGACGATCGTTGCAGGCGGATCGCCTCCCGGGGGCTCGAAAACGTGATTGGGTTTCTCGCCCACTTCGTATTCCTTGCCGTGCCGGACCCAGATGTAGGCGGCCATCGCCGCGGCCGGGACGAATGCAAGGAGCAACCCCAGCGCGATCAGCCAGCCTGCGTTCCGTCGAAGCCATCGTTCTCGAGACAGTTCGCGTTCGGTTCCCACGGCGAAAGCGGTCTCTTCGGCGATGATGTCGGGGAGGCCTTGGCCCGGCACCACCCTGGCGTCCCGCGTGTCCGTTAGTAAGCGGGTCGGGAAGACCACGCGCATCTCGACGAAGGTCTGTGCCGGTACATCGGTGGAGAACAACGTTGCTCCGGTTCCCTCGGGATCGAGGTCCGTGCCACCGAACGCCCGGGAGTGGCCCCAGACCCTTACCTCCTCAGGGGCAGCGCCCGGCAGTTGCATCTTTGCATCGAGTCGATCGAGATCGGTCTTCCATTCGTCGCCCCAGACCTGCAGGTTCACGTCGGCGACATCGTCGTGGGCGACGGTGAGGCCGTGGATCGTGTAGCGAACGGTGAAGGTGCGCCGCTCGCTCGACGCGGAGTAATGCCACACGATCCGGAACGCCGGCCCCGCGATGCGAGTCGTCCCGAACGTGCCCGGCGACCCAAAGCTCCCCAGTTCGGCGGAGGCCCCGGGTTGATACTGGGTCCCTCCCTCGGTCACGCTGACGTCGTCGATCGATTCGCCGGACCGGAGCGGGATCTCGCGGTATCCGCCCGAGAAGTCTCCGTCGAATTCGTAGGTAAGGCGCTCCGTCACGTGGATGCCACCATGCTGGTCTACCTGCACGTCGATGGAGGCTTGGGGCAAACTGAAGCTCTTGGCCAGAGCCGGGGTTGCCTGGAGGCAGAGCACCAGCGCTAGACATGCAACCGAGACGAACTTTTTCATCTTTCCTCCGGCGTTGGCGATGGCTTGATTATGAGCGCGGGCGGTCATCATCGCGGCGGAGCCTTTCTGAGGGTGACGCTGCGACCCCCCTGGTGGAGGTCGATTAACCTCGGGGTTCTTAGCGGATCAAGGAGGCTTATTTTGCGCGCACGCAGGTCGTGTCTATCGGTGCCGGGCTCCAGCCCGAAGATGCTGGCCAAGGGACCAACCCTTCCGGCCGACATGGTGTTCATGGATCTAGAAGACTCCGTCGCTCCTCTTGCGAAGGAGGAGGCCCGGGGGAACATCATCGATGCGCTGAAGAACAGCGATTGGTCGGGCAAGACGGTCGTCGTTCGGATCAACTCGATCGACACCCAGTGGGCGGCCGACGACATCAGGGCGGTCGTCGAGGGTGGGGGCGGGATCCTCGACTGCGTGATGATCCCCAAGGTCCAGCACGCGGACGAGGTGAAGTTCGTCGATCACTTGCTACGGATGATCGAGACGAACATGGGCTTCGAGAAGAGGATCGGGATCGAGGCCCAGATCGAGACCGCCACCGGACTCAAGAACGTGTACGAGATCGCTCACGCTTCGGACCGCCTCGAAACGTTGATCTTTGGGCCCGCCGACATGTCGGCGTCGCTCGGGCTCCCCACCGTGACGGCAGGACTTCCCATGCCGGGCTACCCGGGGGACCACTGGCACTGGGTGCTGGAGACGATCCTCGTCGCAGCGCGAGACGCGGGTCTGCAGGCGATCGACGGCCCCTACCTCTTGATCAAAGACCTCGACGGCTTCCGCGAGATGTCGATGCGGGCACGCGCTCTTGGATACGACGGGAAGTGGGCTCTTCACCCCGGTCAAGTGGAGGTGCTGAACGAGGTCTTCACGCCCACGCAGGAAGAGTTCGATAAAGCCGAGGCCCTTCTCGAGTCATATCGCCACTCGACGGACGTCGATAAGAGAGGCGCGGTCATGTTCGGCAACGAGATGATCGACGAGGCGTCTCGCAAGATGGCGGTGCAGTTCGCCGATCGCGGTCATGCCGCCGGCATGACGCGGTCCAAGACGCTCGAAGACTTTCAGAAGGAATGGAAGGGCGCCTGATGCTCCAGCTCAGTGACACCCAGAAGGCGATCGTCGAGACGGTCCGCGAGTTCGTGGAGAAAGAAGTCATCCCGGTAGCCGACGAGATGGAGCATCGAGACGAATTCCCCGAAGCGATCGTCGAGCAGATGAAGGAGATGGGGCTCTTCGGCATCACCGTGCCTGAGGAGTTCGGCGGCATCGGCGAGAGCTTGACGACTTATGCGCTGGCCGTAGTGGAACTGGCGCGAGGTTGGATGAGCCTCTCAGGTGTCTTGAACACCCATTTCATGGGCTGCTATCTGATCAACCGCTTCGGGACCGACGACCAGAAGAACAGGCTCCTTCCGAAGATGGCAACGGGGGAGATCCGAGCGGCGTTGGCCATGAGCGAGCCCGAAGCCGGGTCAGACGTGCAAGCGATCAGAACCAAAGCGATCCGCGACGGCGACGATTACGTCGTGAACGGCCAGAAGATGTGGCTGACTAACGGCCTGCGATCCGGCGTTGTGATGACGCTGGTGAAGACGGACCCTGATGCGTCGCCGCCGCACAAGGGCATGAGCATGTTGGTCGTCGAGAAGGAAGGTGGCAATCCGACTCCCGCCCCCGGGCTCGACGTCGGCAAGAACATCGAGAAACTCGGTTACAAGGGCGTGGAGACGACCGAGATGACGTTCTCGGATTTCCGTATCCCCACCTCGTCCCTTCTTGGTACCGAGGAGGGCCAGGGCTTCCGACAGGTCCTCGACGGGATCGAGCTCGGTCGCGTGAATGTTGCGGCCCGTGCCGTCGGCGTCGCGACCAGAGCCTTCGAAGAGGCCATCAGGTACGCACAGCAACGAAAGGCGTTCGGGAAGATGATCTCCGAACACCAGGCGATCCAGATACATCTCGCCGAGATGGGGACGACTCTCGAGGCCGCCCGGCTCATGCTGCTGTCCGCCGCAGAGAAGAAGTCGGCGGGGGAGCGGTCCGACCTCGAAGCCGGGATGGCAAAGCTCTTCGCGTCCGAGGCCTGCAACGAGATCGTGCTCAAATCGCTGCGCGTTCACGGGGGCTACGGCTACTCGAAGGAGTTCACGATCGAACGCCTTTACCGGGACGCCCCCTTCCTATTGATAGGCGAGGGCACCTCGGAGATCCAAAAAACGGTGATCGCGCGCCGCCTTCTCGAGCGATACAAGCTCTAACCGCTCCGCCGAAGGTCTTACCTAACTAGTTACTTCGCCCGAAAAGAGCTACCGGGTGTCCTTTTTGTCCCATTTCCTGGAAAAAAAGGGTGGTGTAAGGACGCGCTGTAGCGGTATAACTACTCCCAGTTAGCTATGTAAGCACTGATCAAGCGCGCGGGGAGGTGAGATCGTTGGCGGGGAGTTCGTTCGATGGGGTCGTTGAGCCTCTGCTGGAGCCCGATCGCACCGCGCTGAGGGTCACCCTCGCGGCCACCCTCCAGCACAACAAGGAAGCGATCACCTCGTCGTGGTGCAAGTTCGCCGCGGACGGCGATGACCCATCCCCCGACCTCGAGCGTTACCTGCGGTCACTCATCTCGGGACTTGTGGAGATCTTTCGCGAGAGCGACTGGAGTTTGATGCAAACCGTCATCGATGGCCTAGCAGAGCGTCGCGCGAGACAGAGACCGGAACCGGAACACGGTTTCCAACGAGCGTTGATCGCCGGCCGTCATGCGATCCGTCCGTACATCTCCGACAACTACTCGACGGTGGATGACTTCCTGTTGGAGACGCTGCACGAATGCGTCTTCAGATACTTCGAGTCCTATCAGGGTACGCGTCTGGCATCGGAGAACGATCGCCTTTACACGCGCATCATCAAGTCGTTGGTTGCAGCCCTCGAGGCGCGCGACCCGTACACCAAGGGGCATTCGATCTCAGTCGCACTTCTGTGCCAGAAGCTTGCCGAGGCTTTAGGTGCACGTGTGCCGGCGCGCAGTTACCTCGCCGGCCTCCTTCACGACGTCGGCAAAGTTGGCGTCCCCGACAGCATCCTTTCGAAACCCGGCCCTCTCGACGACGAAGAGTGGGAAGTGATGAGACGGCATCCTCTGATGGGTGCGAACATCCTCCGTCCGATCAAGCTGTATCCGGAGGTCGTCGACGCCGTTCTCGCGCACCACGAGAACTTCGACGGGTCCGGCTATCCGAACCAGCTAGCAGGGGAGGACATCCCACTCCCGGCTCGCGTCATCAGGGTGGTGGATAGCTTCGAGGCCATGACCTCTACGCGTGTCTATCGCGCCAGCAGATCCGTGGACGAAGCCATGAGCGAGCTGCACCAGCAGAGCGGGACCGTTTATGACCCGAAAGTCGTGCAAGCACTCGAGAAGATCGTGGACGCTCCGGGATCGATGAAGGAACTGAGCCTTGCGTCGCTGCAGATCGACGTAGGGGAGTACTCGCTTTAGGAGAAGAGCTAGTCGAGGTCTCCGGCTTCGACGCGCTCCAGCCGTACGTCCCGCGCGAGGCGATGTCCCGTAAGCGTCTCCAGCGTCTCGGGCGCTTCCATCCCTTCCGAAACCAGTGTTAAGAGGTCTCGCAGCGAGATGATGCCGGCGACCTCGCCGGACTCGGTAACGACCGGCAGATGGCGGAACCATTTATCGAACATGATCCCCGCCGCCTCTCTGACGGATGCGGAAGGCGAGACCGTCACGGGATTCTTAGTCATTACCTCGCGAAGGGTGATCTCTGTGGGGTTGTGACCCTCGGCGATCACGCGCAGAACGTCGCGCTCGGTCACGATCCCGGTGAGCTTGTCGTCCTCGATGATGAGCAGCGAGCCCGTCTGCTGCTGCCACATCTTCGCGGACGCGAGGCTGAGGACATCGTCCGCGGCGTCGGTTAGTGCAGCCGGTGTCATCAAGTCCGAGACCTTCATGGATTGGATTCTAGACTGCGCGGATGCGCCTGGGTTTAGCTATGCCGCACTACGACACGTCTCTCGCCGGAGGGCCCGCCTCGTGGGAGGGGGTACTCCAGGCTGCTCGCACTGCTGAGGCGGCAGGTTTCGACTCCGTCTGGGTTTCGGATCACCTCTTTCTCGATTGGGCGAAGTACGGGGGACCTCCCGATCGGCAGGGCTCGCTCGAATGCTGGACCACGATGGCGGCTTTGGCCGGGGCGACGTCTCGCGTCAGAGTCGGCTCTCTCACACTGTGCAACGACTTCCGTAATCCCGCGCTCTTGGCGAAGATGATCGCGACCCTCGACGTTCTCTCGGACGGACGGGTGGACGTAGGCCTGGGCGCCGGCTGGTACGAACCCGAGTACGCCGCCGCCGGTATCCCATTCGATCGTCCCGCCGTGAGGATCCGAAGGATGGGGGAGGCCGCCCACATCGTGCGACGTCTTCTCCGAGGCGAGGAGCTCACGTTCGACTCCGATCACTACACGATCCGCGGCGCTATCTGCAGGCCGTTGCCGGTTCAGCGTCCGGCCCCCCCGCTGTGGATGGGCGGCAAGGGGGACCTGCTCCTCAAGACGGTCGCGCGGCACGCGGACGGATGGAACTTCTCGTGGATCGGGTCGATCGACGCGTACGAGGAGCGAGCTGCGGTCGCCGACAAGGCGTGCGAAGCGGCCGGAAGAGATCCCAAAGATCTGCGACGAAGCGTTGGGG
>JAXDJP010000093.1:0-3346 GCA_034665645.1 Actinomycetota bacterium
CTTCAACGCCGACACCGATGGACTCGCCGGCGTACAACAACTCGCAGGCGACGCAACTCTCCTCTACTACCTCAGCGAGGAAGCGCAAGAGGGCCGCAACGCATACGTCGAGAAGCGCAAGCCCGACTTCGGCAAGTTCCCGAAACGGCCCTAGCAACGTGAATGTCTGGGTCGAGGCGGCGCGGCCGAGGACACTCTCGGCAGCGGTCGCGCCCGTGCTCGTCGGCACCGCGGCGAGCGGAGAGTTCATCGCGTGGCGCTTCGCTCTCGCCCTGCTGGTGTCTCTCGCGATCCAGGTCGGAGTCAATTACGCGAACGACCTATTTGACGGCCTTCGAGGCGTCGACACAGACGAGCGACGCGGCCCTCGCAGGGCGACCGCTTCGGGACTCGTCACTCCTTCTGCAATGAAGCGTGCGGTTGCGATCTCGTTCGCTGTCGCCGCTGTGGCAGGGATCGGTCTGTCGTTCGCGGTCGGTCCCGAGATCCTCCTCGTCGGGCTCCTGTGCTTCCTCGCGGCGCTCGGATACAGCGGAGGGCCGCGGCCCTATGCATCTGCCGGCCTCGGCGAGGTCTTCGTTTTCGTCTTCTTCGGTCTCGTCGCGACGGTGGGCTCCGCTTATGTCGAGGTCGACCGTTTCGTGGGGACCGCTCTCGCGGCGGCCATCCCGGTGGGACTCTTGGCCACAGCCATCCTCGTCGTCAACAACTTGAGGGATATCGAGACAGACCAAGGAGCCGGCAAGATGACGCTTGCGGTGCGACTCGGTCGAAAGGGCACCGTGTCCCTCTACCGGGCGTTCGTGATCGGCAGCTTCCTGTGTCTTCCTTCGGTCGGGTACACCGCCGATTCCCTAACACCGCTCATCGCCTTCGCTGCTCTACCGCTGGCGGTGCCTCCCCTCGGTCTCGTCCGACGGGACGACACGGTGACGTTGATCCGCGTCCTGGTAGGTACCGCGCAAACGCAACTCGTCTTCGGCGCGCTGTTGGCGGTGGGGCTATGGCTCTCCTGATAGAGCCGTTCTCGATCCCCATGCGTCATCGGTTCCGGCGAGTGGACGTGCGCGAGGGCGTTCTCGTGCAAGGCTCGGCCGGGTGGGGGGAGTTCTCTCCGTTCCCCGAATACGGGCCCGAGGTGGCCGCCGCGTGGGCGCGCAGCGCGGTCGAGAGCGCCACCGAGCCGTGGCCGGAACCGGTGCGCTACAGGATCCCGATCAACGTCACGGTTCCAGCGGTCGACGCGCAGACCGCGCACGACCTTGTGACGCGCTCGAGTTGCACCACAGCGAAAGTGAAAGTGGCGGAAGGAGACGACTACGCACGCGTCGAGGCGGTGCGCGCCGCCCTCGGCCCTCAAG
Source organism: Actinomycetota bacterium (assembly GCA_034665645.1). Taxonomy (GTDB): domain Bacteria; phylum Actinomycetota; class CADDZG01; order CADDZG01; family WHSQ01; genus JAUJNU01. Next base: position 1,362 of record JAXDJP010000093.1, read on the forward strand.
GGAACATCCGTATCGACGTGAACGCCGCATGGGATGTCGACACCGCTAAGGACCAGATCAAGCGGCTCGATCACTTCGACCTCGAGTACGTGGAGCAGCCGGTGCGCACGCTCGAGGAGATGGCGGAGTTGCGGCTGCTGGTGGACGTTCCGCTCGCAGCCGATGAGTCGGTTCGCACCGCCGACGATCCGATGCGGGTTGCTGGTTTGGACGCGGCAGACATCGTGGTGCTCAAGGTGCAGCCCCTGGGCGGAGTGAAGCGGGCGCTACAGGTTGCGGAGGCGGCAGGACTCCCCACTGTCGTCTCTTCGGCGCTCGAGACATCCGTGGGAATCGCCGCCGGGATAGCGATGGCGAGTGCGCTCCCCCACCTCCCGTTCGCGTGCGGATTGGGAACCGTCAGCCTGCTGGAGCGGGACGTGACGGCAACATCACTCCTGCCGAAGGATGGCTTCATCGAAGTCGGTCGCCCCGAGATCGACGGCGAACTACTCGAGGCCGCTCGGCCGACTGCAGACGATGCCGCACGGATCGTTCAGCGCTTCCGGGTCGCGGCCGAGACCGCGGGGATCGAGCTATGAGAGCCTCGACGCCGGCACAGGCTCTGTCGCGGGTGATGGTCGACGAGTTGATCCGCCATGGCGTCAAGCACGCGTGTCTCGCACCGGGATCCCGTTCCGCTCCGCTGGCCCTCGCCTTCGCGGAGAGCGAGATCGAGTTGCACGTCGGACTCGACGAACGCTCTGTCTCCTTCCTTGCGGTGGGGATAGCGAAAACGTCGCATGAGCCCGTCGCCGTCCTGTGTACGTCGGGAACGGCCGCGGCGAATCTCCATCCCGCGATCGTGGAGGCGCATCATTCCCGCACTCCGTTGATCGCTTTCACCGCCGACCGACCCCCCGAGCTTCGCGACACCGGAGCCAGCCAGACGATCGACCAGATCAAGATGTTCGGCGATGCGGTGCGATGGTTCGCAGAGGTCGGCGTGCCCGAGACACAACCGACATCCAATGCTTACTGGCGCTCGGTCGTGTCTCACGCTGTAGCGATGGCCACCGGGTCACCTCCGGGAGCGGTCCATCTGAACGTCGCGTTCCGGGACCCCTTGGTACCCACCGACGACGAGGCTTTCCCATACGAGCTGGATGGCCGCGCCGACGGAGGAGCTTGGGCCGAAGTAGTCACCGGTCAACCGGATCTATCCGGCGACGAACTCAGACGGGTCACGGACGAACTCACCCAAGCCAAGAGTGGAGTGGTGGTTGCGGGTGCCGGCACCTTCGCCGGCGCGGGGCCCCGGCGAGTTGCGGCCGAGTTGGGGTGGCCGCTCCTAGCGGACCCCTTCTCCGGAGCGAGGTCCGGCGACGCGATCTCGACGTACGACGCGCTCTTGAGCCACGAGCCGTTCCGCAAGAAGCGAGCGCCCGACGTGGTCCTTCGGTTCGGAGCAGGCATCTTGTCGAAACCTCTTGCGAGCCTCATCTCCCACGCGCCTTCCCAGTTCCTCGTCGATCGCGATGGTTGGTTCTTGGACCCTGGCCGTTCCACGACCCGAGTCATCACTGCGGATGTCGACGTCTTCGCCGACCGTCTCATCGAAGCCCTGGCGGATGTGAATCGCAACGATTCCCATCACGAGCACCTCGAGGCATGGAGCCAAGCCGATGCCGCCGCTCGGAAACCTATCGATGGACTACTGGACGAAGACGATTCGCCGTCGGAGCCACGGGTAGCTCGCGATGTTGCGGCCGCGATCCCGGACGGTGGGACCTTGGTCGTTGCGTCGAGCATGCCGCTGCGCGACGTCGAAGCGTTCATGGCTCCGCGAGAAGGACTGCGGTTGATCGCGAACCGCGGAGCGAACGGCATCGATGGGTTCGTCTCCACAGCTCTAGGAGTCGCCCTCGCGTCCGGGGGCCCGACCGTTGCCCTGTGCGGCGATCTCTCGATGCTTCACGATCAGAACGGTCTGCTGCTACTCCGGT
>JAXDJP010000094.1:0-3195 GCA_034665645.1 Actinomycetota bacterium
CCGCGAGAGTGGCCAGGAAATCACCCGCCTCGAGCACGTGGCCTTGGGTGGTGAAGCGTCCGTGCGGGCTCGCCTTCGCCGCCCTGATGGCCGCCTCTGAGGTCACCCGCCAGCGATCCACGATCCCCTGGGGCCTTGCGTAAGCGGCGGCTCCCACCCTGATGTGGCGGGCGTGTTGAACGGCATCCTCTCCGCCGGGCTTGAAAGGAGCCCAGTACGACGCGAAATCCACGTCGGCGGGCTCGTCGGTGGGACTTGCAAAGGCGATCAGCGCGCGATCGGCATCTCCCAACATGTGGAACAAGAGGTCCGCCACCGACCACGTCTCGCACCGGGTCGCTCGCAGCATGTCGGCGTCCGAGAGCGACGACACGAGCGACGTCACGCGCGCGTACTCGCCCGCAACCGCCTCCAGCATCTCGTCCCTCTTCAACTGGTCCCGCACCTCCCGACCTGCCGACGGCCTCCCCGCTTCGCTCTTCTCCGAAGGAGACCCCGACACGGTGTCTCCTTCTCCGAAAGTCGGCCTTAGCGTCAGGTCGGTCGTTGCGTCCGTCTCCAGTCAACTCCCAAACGACTAAGGCCCCAGAAACCTCGATCATCTCGTTCCTCGTGTACTTCCCCACACACGAGATACGTTCCGATTCCGGCTTCTAGGGCCTCATCGTCGGATGAGCGATGACTGGCACCGCTCGTCGAACGGACGTGAACATAACGATGAGCACAGTTTCGGTCAACGCCGCGAACGTGCTGCGTACGGTACATAAGAGCAGGTCACAGCCACCTAGAAAATCTCGAGGGCCGCGAAACTAAAACAGCCTCGGCGCTCAGCAACTGCAGAGTTCGGTGAACTCCTCGCCCACGAGACACTCGTACAACTCGAGGAACTCGCTTGCCGCGCCATCCCACGAGAAGCGCGCTGCTGCTTCTACTGCTTGAAGACCAAAGCGCGAGCGCAGTTCGTCATCTTCAAGTAGGGCAACGACGCGCCGCGCGAACTCGCTCGGGTCGCGCGTTCTCAAAAGGAAGCCGGTCTCACCGTCGCGCACGATGAACGAAAGACCTCCAACAGCCGTGGCGACGACCGGGGTTCCACATGCGTGCGCCTCCAAGGCAGCGAAACCGAAGGACTCTGAATGCGAACACACCACGACCGTGTCGGCTGCTTGATAAAACGCGGGAAGGCTGGAGTGCGGTTGCGGTCCCACGAAGCGGACGTGATCCTTCAGGCCCAATTCCTGGATCAACGACTTGGAGCGCGCCAGCTCTTGTTCCCCACCGGCCCCACTAGCCCCGCCGACGACCAAGAGCAAAGCGCGTGGCACGGAACGAACGACTTCGGCGAGCGAGCGGATCGCCAGGTCCAGACCCTTCAGGGGCTGGATGCGACCGACGAAAAGCATCACCGGCTCGTCCCTCAGTCCGAGGAGGGCCCGCGCCACCTCCTTGTCGCCGGGGCGGAACAATGAGTGATCTACGCCGGGGTGGATCGTCTTAAGACTGTCGTGGGAGGCCCCATAGAGGCATGCCAGTTGCTCGCACTCCTCGTCGGTCGAGGCGACGAGGACGTCCGCTGCCGCGTTCACATCGATCTCGCCCAAGAGGCGACGCTCGGGCTCCGGAACGTCGCCGGGGGCCAGGAGCCCGTTCTTCACCTTGGCCAGGGTGTGGTGGGAGTGCACGAGCGGCACCCTCCAGGTCGCCCCTAGGTCCCGACCCGCCAGGCCGGACTGCCAGTAGTGAGAGTGGATCAGGTCGTAGCGGGCCCTGCTCGCAACTCCGAAAGCGCGGACACCGGCGGTGAAAGCACCGATGTATGAGGGCAAGGATTCCTTATCGACGGGACCGACGGGCCCCGCTTCGATCGGGACGACGCGCACCCCGGGGGTGAGCTCGGTGATGCGCGACAAGGGATGCGAGAGTCTGGTGAAGATGTCGGTCCGCACGCCCCTACGAGCGAGCGCATCGGCGAGTCGCCGAACGTAGATAGTCATTCCACCTCCGTCGCCGGAACCCGGTTCGTGCAGCGGCGACGAGTGGTAAGCGAGAACGCCGAGACGTTTCACTTGCGCATCCATGAGGGACGTCTCAGCCGGCTTCGTTCAGGACGCGGACGTTGTTTAGAGGGACGGCCTGAGAACCGAGCTGATACTTGTAGCGCTCGGGACCTCGCAGGAAATCGAAGGTATGGAAGTCTCTTTCGATCGCTTCTTCGATCAAGTGTGCGACGAGGATCAGCCCCGGCGAGAGTCGTTTGGCGTCAGGATCGAAAGCCGAGTTGTAGAGGTAGAAGGTCTTGTCCAACTCGAAACCGAAAGTCGTGGCAAGCGCGTTCCCCTCTACTTCGAGGAAGTCGAGCCGAAGCCACCCGAGAGGCATGAACATGCGCGCCATCCGAACGAAGAACGTCGCGATGTCCGGACGCATGAAGTGTCCTTTCAGACCCTCGGCGTCGCGGTGTAGCGCGATGAACGTGGCGAGATCGTCCTCGAGCGTCTCCGGAGTGCTCGTGCGGAAAGTTGCTCCGGGTTGCTCGCGCAGGAACCGGCGCTGTTTGCGCTTCAACTCGTGGCGATCCTTGGACCCCAGAGACGCCAGGTAGGAGTCGAAGTCTTCGGGCAGAGACAGCACTGCGGCCGTTTCTTCTTGATCGATGGTGTATCTGAAACCGGCACAATCGGTGCGCTCGACGAGGTGTTCCGCGAATCCGAAGGGAACCGGCATGTTGTGGGCGTCGAATTCGTCCCACGTCTCTGGGTTCTGCCGCAACCACTGCACGAAGCCGTCGGCAACGTCGTAGCTGTCGACCGGCGCGCAGATCGGGCCGATGTAATCGGTCAGGTCGATCCCGCCGTTGAAGCGGATGACCTGCTTGCCGTCCTCTGGCTTCAGGTAAAGAGGAACGATCCCGACGACGGCTCCCCCCCTTTTCAGAATGAGGGAGAAACCCTCCTTCCCATCCGAGAACTCCTCCCACCACACCCGGTGCCACTCGGGGGTCGAGAAGATCGTGGCCGAGGGGTCGGAGGCAAGGAGGTCGCGCCACTCCGGCACGTCCAACGCGCGAGCGCCTTCTCTTATCTCGATATCGAGTGTCATCGTCACCGTCACGGTATTTGTCCTAACCCCGGCATCTGGTGCTTTCTTCCCCACCAGGTTCTCCCCCATCCGGGTCCCGGTTGAACTAGGAAAGAT
>JAXDJP010000095.1:0-3587 GCA_034665645.1 Actinomycetota bacterium
GCCCGCAGGCGCTGCGAAAACGCTTTCGGCGGCCCGGTAAGAGCTGGGCCGAGCTAGAGCTCGTCCAATAACGTTGCCGAGGTTCTGGCGAGTGAAAAGCAAGCATCGCAAGGCCGCAGGCGGGTGCCCGCTTGCGGGCGCGCCACGTACACAGGTACGTGTCCGACCGAGAACGCCGCGAGGCGCCGGCTTTTCGCCGCCAGAATTAGAACTGGGCCGAATTTAGAACTGGGCACTGTCTCCGCAGGCGCAGGTGCCCTTGGCCAGCGGGTTGTTGATCGTGAAACCCGACTGGGCGAGAGAGTCGACGTAGTCGACCTCGGCCTCGGAGAGATACGGGGCGCTCATCTTGTCGATGCGGATCTCGACCCCGTGGGCAGAGGCGATCTGGTCGTCGTCCAGCTTGCGGTCGTCGAAGTAAAGGGCGTAACGAAGTCCGGCGCAGCCTCCAGGCTGGACCGCGACACGGAGGGCGTATTCCTTCCCCTCGTGCTCTTGGGGGGCCGACGTGATCTCGCGCTCTAGGAGCTCGTTGACCTTCTGAGCAGCGTTCTCTGTGATGGTGATGGGCATCTCGGTGGGCCTCCTCGTTCCGGTCCCTAGTACCTCGGGCGTCTTACAAGTATAGGAAACGTTAGTGGATGACAAGCCATTCCACGAGGAACAACAAAAAAGCGAAGACGACTAGTCCCACGACGAACGGTCTCGCCTTGGTCAGCCCCGGAGGGGGATCCTCGAAAACCAGGGGAGAAAGGGCCAGGAGACCCGCCCCGGCCGCCGCCAGAAGCGTTGAGGCCAGGACCAAGACGTGCCAGAGGCGGTGGGTGAACACCCTTTCAGTGGCTGGTGCGAGATGCGAAATGGAAGCGCCCGAGCCGCAGGGAGGGCGCCACGGTCGATCCGAACGACCCGTATTCGGGCGCGAAAGCCGCCTTATCGCTGCCGACCCCAAGGGTCGAGGCGAGGGCGTCGAGAACATCCTGGGCGAACCTGAAGTTGTGCATCGCCCCCGCCACCTCGCCGTTCTTGATGCGGAACGTCCCATCGCGAGTCATGCCGGTGAGGAGCGTCGAGGGCCGATCGAGGACGTTCACGTAGTGGAAGCGGGTAACGAGGATCCCGTCCTCGACTCCCGAGATCAGCTCCTCTTTACTTTGGGTCCCACCTTCTAATACGACGTTGCTGGCGTAAGGCCCGACCTCGCCCGAACCCGCGTAGTGCCCCGTCAGCGGAGCCCCCAGCTTCGCCGCGGTCCGGCGGTCGGTCACCGGACCCGTGGCCCGGCCCCCATCGATCACCGCGACCCTTCTTCTGGGGACGCCCTCCAGGTCGAAGCCGATGCCGACCGAGAGCGGATCGTGAACGTCGTCCGTGACCGTGACATCTGAGGCGGCCACATCGGCGCCTGCCCGAACCGACAAGAAACTCTCTCCGTCCAATACCTGTTTGCCGCCGAACCCCATGTAAGCGAGGTATTCGATGAGCGTCTGAACCGCAGCCGGTTCGAGAACGACCTCGTAAGTGCCGGGCTCGACGTCGGTCGGCGACGCGCCGTTCTTCGCCTTCTCGAGCGAACGACGAGCGGCGTCGGCGTGAGCGACCTCTCCCATCGCGTGAGAGCTCGCTTCGCCCCACCCGGTGGCGTCGCCGCGATCGAGAAGGGCCGTCGTTACGCAGCGTGTGTACGCGTCGTAACAGTCGATACCTTCGCTCGAGAAGATCGCATACGAATGCGAACTCGTTTCGTAGATCCCCGAGGCTCCCGCGTCGCCTGCGACGGTCAAGATGTCGGACACCGCCGCAGCCCGTTGATGAGCATCGGCATCTGCCGTCGACTGATCCCAGCGCATCACTCCCTCGGCGCGCCCGACCTCATCGGGTGAGGGGAAACCGTCCCACGCAGGGTCCGGTAACGAAGCCTTGGCCGCCTCGAGAGCGCTGTTGGCCGCTCGACCAAGCGAGGCCGGGTCGAGCTGGTTCGTTACCGCCGAAGCCACGCGGCCGTCCACGGAGACGCGCACGTAAGCCCGGAGTTCGTCGCGCGCGGTGTTCTGGATGATCAGGGATCCGGCGAACCTCGTCAGCCCGATAGCGGAGCCGATGCAAAGAACCTCCACCCCGTCGGTGCCGGCAAGGTCGAGGACCGCCGCCGCCGCGCTCCTCGCGTGATCGCGGTCGATGACGGGTTCTTCCGACGTTCCTCCGCTCACTGCGCGGTCCCGGTGGTTACGTTCCTGAACCGCGCAGGCGAGGTTCCATGCCCTACGCGCATCGTTTGCCCCGGCTGGCCCTTCCCACAATTCGGCGTTCCCCAGACACGCCATTCCTCCGGCCCCGCGATCGCATCGCACGACGACCAGAAGACGGGCGTGATCCCCGTGTACCGCGGGTTCTTCAGCATCTTCCCCAGACGTCCGTTCTTGATCTCCCACGCGATCTCGCAGCCGAACTGGAAATTCTTACGTTTGTCATCGATCGACCACGAGCGGTTCGTGGCCATGAATATCCCCTCGTTCACGTCGGCGAGGAGATCCTCGAGCGAGCCAGTGTCGGGAAGGAGGTTGATATTCGTCATGCGGATGAGCGGGAAGTTCTCCCACCCTTCGGCGCGCATCGTCCCGTTCGAACGATCTTGGCCGGCGATCGCTGCGGTCTCGCGTGACGTCTGGAAACCCGTAAGGATCCCGTCCTTGATGAGGTCCACGCGCTGGGCCGCAACGCCCTCGTCGTCGAAACCGTAGGTGCCGAGACCTCCTGCGATCGTCGCGTCCGCGGTGATATTTACGAGATCGGATCCGTAACGCAACCGACCTACATCGTCGAGTCCAACGAACGACGTTCCCGCGAAAGCAGCCTCCATACCGAGAACCCGATCGAGTTCCGTCGGGTGCCCGACCGACTCGTGAACCTGAAGCATCACTTGGTGTCCGTCCAGAACGACCGTCGTGGTGGTGCTGGGGCACTCGTCCGCGCGGAGAAGCTGCACTGCCTCTTCCGCCGTTCGCTGGGCGTGTGCGGCAAGGTCCATGCGGTCCACGACTTCGTATCCGGCCGCCTCGAGATGACCGCGGAACGACCCTGGGTACGAGCGGGTTTGGATCTCGCCTTCCGAAACGGCCGTCGCCTCGATCCCCGCGCCGGTGTGGATCACGGTTTGATCGATGTCCGAGCCTTCCGAGGACACGAACCACGAACGCTGCTTCAGTAGATCCATGGTTCCTCGGCTCGTCTTAACGCCGTTAACCCGTTCCATGATCCCGGTTGCTTCCGCGAGGGTCGCGACCTTCTCCTCGAGTGAAACCGAGAAGGGATCTTTTTCTGCGGTCGACATCCACGTCTCTTGATGAACCGGCTCCGGAACCAACTCGATCGGCGGGCCACTTCGAGTGGCACTAGCCCTTGCGACGTCGACCGCGCGCAAAGCAACCTTGGCGGCCTGTGCCGCGTCCAAGCGGGATGTCGACGCGTGGCCCCACGCCCCATCCACGAGAACCCTCACGCCGAACCCGCGTGAATCAGATCGCTCGAGCGCTTCGACGACGTCGCCCTCGACCAACAGGGATTCACTCAGGAGATCCGCTCCCCGG
>JAXDJP010000096.1:0-3743 GCA_034665645.1 Actinomycetota bacterium
TCGTCCGCGCTCGTAATTGCAGTAGGCGGTTGACCGCCGACAGGTACGCGCGAGCCGAAGCCTCTACAACGTCCGTGGAAACGCCACGGCCCGTCGCGCGGCGCGACGAACCGTTCGGGCCGCTTTCTGCGAGCACTACCGTGACATCCCCAAGGGCGTCGATACCACCAGTGACCCCCGACACCTTGAAGGATTCGAGAAGTGCATCCGTCGCGGTCGCTCGTTGGATCGCCCCGCATGCCGCGTCGATCATGCCGTCGCCTATCGCGGACTCGTCGATCACATCGGTGCCGCGCATCAGACGAACCGTTGCGGTCGGCGGGAGGTGAGTCCCGCCGGACGCTTGGATCGATACGAGCTCGTACTCGTCGGCTCCCCCGGCGAACTCGTCCAGAACGATGGCCTCGAGATCGACGTCGGTGATCCGCATCTTCCGTTCGGCCAGCTCTTTGAACCTTGCGAAGGCTCGTGCGACTTCGTCGCGGTCCATCACTAAACCAAGGTCCTCGAGAGCTTTGGTGAAGGCGTGTCTCCCGGAATGCTTGCCGAGCACGATCCGCGAGCCTTCGAGCCCGACCTCGAGCGGATCCATGATCTCGTAGGTGGTTCGCTCGACCATCACCCCGTGCTGATGGATCCCGGCTTCGTGCGCGAAAGCGTTGGCGCCCACGATGGCCTTGTTCGGCGGGACCGCATAACCGGTGAGTCGGGAGACCAGTCTGGAAGTTCTGGCGATCTCTTTCGTATTGATCGCGGTGTCGCTGCCCGCGAAGTCGCGACGCGTCCTCATCGCCATCACGATTTCCTCGAGAGCGCAGTTGCCGGCGCGCTCCCCTATCCCGTTCACGGCGACCTCGACCTGTCGGGCGCCGGCTCTGACCCCCGCCAGCGCGTTGGCAACCGCAAGGCCCAGGTCATCGTGCGTATGCACGCTCCAGATGACGTCCCGATCGACCTCGCCTATGAGGAACCCGAGCAGTGACTCGAACTCGTCCGGCAGCGCGTAGCCGACCGTGTCGGGGAGGTTCAAAGTGGTTGCCCCGGCATCGGCGGCCGCTCGGAACGCGTCCGCTAAGAACTCCGGATCGGATCGGGTCGCGTCCTCGCACGAGAACTCGACGTCCCACACATGCATCTTGGCCCTCGCTACGGCGCCGGTTGCCGCGGCCAGCACCTCGGTGGGCGTCATCCTCAGCTTCGCCTGCATGTGCACACGGCTCGTAGCGATGAACGTGTGGATGCGCGGCCGCGCGGCCGCGGAGACGGCTCGCAGTGCTACATCGATGTCTGCTGCATCGGTGCGCGCCAGGGCCGCCACCACGGGACCCCTCACCTCGCGCGCGATCGTCTCGACCGCCTCGGCCTCTGAGGCGGAGTTGATGGGGAAACCCGCTTCGATCACATCTACTCCGAGCCTGGCGAGTTGTTCGGCGATCTCCAGCTTCTCTTTCGTGTTGAGAGAGATACCAGGAGACTGCTCGCCATCGCGGAGCGTCGTGTCGAAGACCCGTACGTCTACTTCATCCACGACATCATCCCTCTGAGCCGCGCCCCTACCTCTTCGATCTGGTGCTCTGACTGACGTCGACGAGCGGCCGAAAGGACCGGCGTTCCGGCGCGGTTCTCGAGAACCCACTCGCGCGCGAACGCGCCCGAACGGATGTCCTCGAGAGTCGCCTCCATCGCCTCCTTGACGTCGGCTCCGATGACTTTCTTGCCGCGGGTTAGATCGCCGTACTCGGCGGTGTCGGAGATCGCCGAGCGCATCTTCGAGAAACCACCTTCGTAGAGAAGGTCGACTATCAATTTCATCTCATGCATGCATTCGAAATAAGCGATCTCAGGTTGATAGCCGGCGGCAACGAGCGTCTCGAAACCGGTCTGGATGAGCTTCGAAACACCGCCGCACAGAACGGCTTGCTCGCCGAACAGATCGGTTTCGGTCTCTTCCGCGAAGGTCGTCTCGAGAACGCCAGCGCGCGTACATCCGATGCCTTTGCCGTAAGCGAGTGCAACGCTTCGAGCCGAGCCCGATGCGTCTTGGTGCACCGCGAGGAGGGCCGGGACGCCGCTGCCCTCTTCGTACGTGCGCCGCACGAGGGGGCCGGGGGCCTTGGGAGCGATCATCACCACGTCGCTGTCGGCAGGTGGGCGCACCTGACCGAAGTGGACGCTGAATCCGTGCGCGAACAACAGGGTGGTTCCCGGTCGGAGGCTCGGCTCGATCTCTTGTTCGTAGACGTTCGCCTGATGCTGGTCCGGCAGCAGCACCGAGACGAGGTCTGCGTCCGAGCACGCCGTTCCAACCGTCGCGACCTTGAGACCGTCGGACTCGGCTTGGTCCCACGAGGCCGAGTCCTTCCTCAAGCCAACGACGACGTCAAGACCAGAGTCGCGGAGGTTGAGCGCATGAGCGCGTCCCTGGGACCCGTACCCCAATACCGCGATGTTCTTGCCGGCGAGGGGATCGAGCGATGCATCTGCGTCGTAATGGATCGTGACTGACATGGGTCCTCCTAGGAAGCCGTTGGAGCGGACATTGGGACGGGCCGGAGATTGGCGGGCTTTAGACCTCGGGCCCCCCGGGCAAGCGCGACGCGGCCGGTGCGCGCCATCTCGACGATGCCGTAAGGGCGGAGCAATTCTTCGAGCGCGCCGACCTTGTCGGGAGTGCCGGTCGCCTCTAGCACCAACGCGTCGACGTCTACGTCGATCACCTTCGCCCTGAAGATCTCGGCGATCTCGAGGACCTCGGCCCTCTTGCCCGCGCCGACACCCACTTTTATGAGGGCCAGTTCTCGCTCGACGGAATCGTCGTGAGGAAGCTCCGCTATCCGCAAAACGTTGATCAGCTTGTAGAGCTGCTTCACCACCTGCTCAAGAGGCTTCCCATCGGCTGAAACGCAGATCGTCATGCGCGACACCGCGCGGTCGTCGGTCTCGCCCACCGCGAGCGAGTCGATATTGAAACCTCGACGGGCGAACAGCGCAGCGGTCCGGGCCAGAACGCCGGGCTTGTTCTCGACAAGGACGGACAACGTATGGCTGTTCGTCATGCCCCCACCTCGCCGAAGGCGTAGTCGGAGCCTTCGAACATCGCGGAAACCACTTCCCGCGGAGCGTCGTAGGGACCGAGCAGGATGTCGTCGTTCGTAGCGCCTGCAGGAACGATCGGGAAGCACATCTCGGCCGCATCGACTCGGAAGTCGATGACACAGGGCCGGTCATCCACCGCCATGGCCCGCTCGATCACGCTGTCGACCTCGCTGAGATCGGAGGCCCGTAATCCGACGGCTCCGTAAGCCTCCGCAAGTTTCACGAAGTCCGGCACCGGTGGGAGATGCACCTCGGAGTAACGCTCGCCGTAGAACATCTCCTGCCACTGCCGCACCATCCCCAAGTGCTCGTTATTGAGGATCGCGATGGTGATCGGGATCTTTTCGATCGCTGCCGTGGCCAACTCTTGGGCGGTCATCTGGAAGCACCCGTCTCCGTCGATCGCAACGACCTTCTCGTCGGGGCGACCGACCTTGGCGCCGAGTGCCGCCGGTACCGCGAACCCCATGGTGCCGAGACCCCCGGATGTGATGAACGAGTACGGGCGATTGAACTGGATCAACTGCGATGCCCACATCTGGTGTTGACCGACCCCGGTTACGACGATGGCGTCACCGCCCGTCGCTTCGGCGAACCGTTCGACGACCAGTTGCGGTTTAACCGGGCCGCCCTCTTCCTGACGGTAC
>JAXDJP010000097.1:0-3639 GCA_034665645.1 Actinomycetota bacterium
CCGCAGGCGTTCCGGCCCTATCTACGACGAACCGTCGTGAACCTGGCGCGCATGCAGTTCCGGCGTTCCGCGGTCGAGCGCCGCTATATCCAAACCCAGCTCTCCGGACCCCATGTGCACGAAGAGACGGTGCACCACGATGATCTTCAGAGCGCCTTGAAGGCTCTTCCATATCGCCAGCGCGCTGCGATCGTTCTTCGTTTCTACCTAGACCTCTCCGATGACGACGCAGCGGACATCCTCGGGTGCGCCGCCGGCACCATTCGATCCCTGATCTCTCGCGGCCTTGCCGCGCTACGCAGCACGCACAAGGAGGAACTCGATGGATGATCCGCGACTGACACAATCTCTGCGAGAGCTTGCAGACCACGCGGGCGACGACGATGTGCTTCCAGCCGGATTGATGGGTCGCGCCCGGAGACGCTTGGCGCGCAACGGGCTCGTGGCCCTCGCCGGCGTCGTGGTGTTCGCGGTCATGACCACCACCGCGATAGGCGCGCTGACCTCGGACAAGGAATCCGATCCCACCCCGCAGGTCGTTGCGAGCGCGCCCGACGCTACTAATGGAGAGCAACCTCCCGATTCGATGAAGGGTGAGCTCGTTGCGAGCGGCACGGGAGATGGCTACAAGTGGTGGCTAACCGCGTACAAAGACGAGAGGGGAGCTCTCTGCACCGAGCTCTCGGTGGAAGAGCCCGGCGGCGGTGGATCAGGCGGCGGCTGCGGAGAGCTCGATCAAGAAAAACATCCGATAGGACTCAGCGAGCAACATGGAGGACCTTTCGCGTCCGCTTACGGCGACGTGCCGCTGGACGTCGACCGCGTCGAACTTCGCTTGAAGGGAGGGGACACCCGCTCGATCCCGCTATACGACGCGCCGCCGGGGTTCGATCTTCCCGTGCGCTTTTTCGTCGACCTTCCGTTCCCCCGGACCGAAGCGGAAGAGTTCATCGCGTACGACTCGGCCGGGAAGGTGGTCGGTCGCCAAGAGGTCTTCGGCGACGATTCGCACCCGGTCGTAAAAGAGGGTCCGCGCATCCTTATCGATGAGGCAGAGATAAAAGGCATTCCGTACACGTTCAAGGGCAACATCGCGGCGCAGGAGCTGCCCGACGGTGGATTCTGGGAGTACCCGTGCACACAATTCATGCTTGGGGAGGACCAGCGCTATGGAGGGGGCGGGAGCTGCGAGATTCCGCTCGCGCGGGGTCACGACGTCAATTTCTCGGAATCGACCTTCGAAGAACAACCAGACATAGTGCCGGTTTTTGGAGCGACGACTGAGAAGGTCGACCGGGTGACGATCGAGTTGGGATCGGGCGAGGTGTTCGAAGCGAAGATGTACGAGTTCCCCGAGGATCCTCGATTCAGATTCTTCCTGGTGTTTCTGGATCACGTGCCGAAAGGTGACCCCGCGGGTCACGTCGTCGCGTACCGTGGCTCAGAGGAGATCGAACGGGTGAAACTTTGCGACTCGGTTCCATCGGGGGGCACCTGCGGGCCCTGATTCAGCAACGCGCTACGAGCGCCTCGGATCGTTCGTCACTTCGGTCGCATGCGGAACACGAGGATCGGCTCAGCCTTGGGATCTCTAGTGTCGCGACGAGGCCTCTAAGCTCCGGGCATGAACGGAGACGAGCGGGTCACGATCAGAGGGCCGCGGCTGTTATTGAGACCTCTCGCCTTCGATGAGATCGACGCTGAATGGCAAGAGATGGTGGATGCCGACCCGATGACGATCGCGTCGCTCCCCGACGAGCAAGAGTTCCGCGCTCGGCTGGCGCGTTCGGGTCGTCTGGAGAACGGTTGGCTCGATCTTGGGATCGACCTCGACGGGCGGTTGATCGGACGGATACAAACCTTCGCCCCTCCCGGTCGCGAGCTCGACCCGGGTGTCTTCGACATGGGGATCGGTCTCAGAGGTGACGTCCGAGGCAAGGGTTACGGGACCGAGGCGCTTCGGATCTTCACCGATTGGTTGTTCAGCAACGCCGACGCGACGCGTGTCGAGGCGCCCACCGATCCCGCCAACATCGCGATGCAGACGGTCTTCGAGAAGCTCGGCTGGATTTTGGTCGCGACGCAGTATGAGTTCGACCGTGAGTGGGTTGTGTACGCGATCGAGCGGGACCAGTGGCAGAAGCGCGCCGGCAGCTCCTACGGGGGCTAGCCGCTCACACGTAGTTTGTTCGCAGCGAGTCGTAGGCTCGGTTCAATGAGAAGGCTCGGCCCTCTCCTGATCGCAGGGTGCTTACTCGCCGGTGGGTGTGACCGCGCGGGCCTCGGGACCCGTGAAGGGCAAGAGATCAGCGGCCGAAGACTGACAAAGAAACCTGCCGCAAGGTACGAGGCTACGTGCAGGGCGTTCAGGTGGGAAGGCGAGATTCCGATCTAGATCCGACGCATCGCTAATTGCTCGGGAGTACGCCTGGGCTCTTCTACCTGAATCAGCGGCGTGTCGCTGCAAGCATCGACCGACGATCGAGTTTGCCGGTGTATCGAGTCCCGTTGATGAAGAACGTCGGCGTCCCGTGCACTCCGCTGGCCCGGCCCGTTTCTAGATCCTCGCGGACCCTCTCTTTGAACGAAGCCTCTCGGAGGTTCTTCCTCCATAGCTCTACGTCGAGCCCGATGCTTCGGGCGTGGCCATCGAGATCGAGTGACTCGAGCGAGTGCTGATGCTCGTAGAACCAGTCGTGCATCTCCCAGAATCGTCCTTGAGCGGCGGCTGCCTCCAACGCTTCCGCAACTGAGTCGGCTCTCGGGTGCAGGTCCACTAAGGGAAAGTTTCTGAAGACGAAGGCGACCTGGTCGCCGAGGTCCTCGAGCAGCTCTTTAACGACCCAATAGGCCCTTCCGCAATCGGGGCACTCGTAGTCGCCGTATTCGACGATGACGTTGGGGGCGTCGAGCGACCCACGGACGTGATCCCTCTCCGTTACCGGGACCGAAAGCTCGATCAGATCCACATCGGACGCCACAGACAACTCCCTCCGTTTGGTTGCTTAGAAGGTGCAACGCGTCTGGGCAGCGATCTAATCCACAGGTCAGCCCTTGGGCGCTGCCCCCTTTCGCCCTCTGGGGAAGAAGGGGACTTACTTGACGTCCCAATAGATGAACTCGGGCTCTGCGTCGGCGCCATTGTCGCTTAAGAAGCTCACTTTCCCGAGCTCTACGTCGGGCGGCACGAGAAAGAGCGTGCAGCTCTCGTAGCTGTCCCCGGGCTCCAACTTTCCTTCAGTGATGTGGGTGCAAGGCTTGAAGGGCTTGCCTCCGTAATTGAAGATCAGCGTGCTGCTGATGAGATTTCCGTCGGAGTCCTCGAGGCTCACGTCGATGTTGCGTTTGATCGTCGCGTCGCCCTGGTTCTCGTACCGGACGTCGATGTAATAGGGCGTGGTGTCCTTGTCGTCGGTCTCGTACCCGCCCTCGGTGAGTTCGTCTTGCGATCCTTGCCGTACCGCGAGGACGGTGATCCCAAGCGTCGTTTCGGCGCCTCGAGCCCCGCTCTCAGTTGTCTCTGCGTAACCCGCCGTGACTTCTTCGCCGAGTGGGTGCACGCCCCCTCCGCCACTGCCGCCCCCGTCATCCCCTCCGCAGCCGGTGAGCGCGACGGCGACCGCGATGACAAGAACCCCA
>JAXDJP010000098.1:0-2965 GCA_034665645.1 Actinomycetota bacterium
CATGTTGCGTCCCATGATCGTGGCGCCTATCCGTTCGTCGCCCTCCATCGCGAACGTGTTGTCGATGCCCTCATCGCCGCCTTCCTTACCGACCATGTCGTGCCAGAAAAGCGTCTTGAACATCCAGGTGTGGAGGGATTCGCCTCCAACTCCCATCGGGGTCTCAAGCGTCTGGTTCGGCCCCGCGGCGTAACCATCGATCGATATCGAGAAGTTGTGTACCCGCAGTTTCGCCACGAAGCGAGGCTACTAGAGACTTCCCTGGTAACCGTCCGCCATGTGTTCCAGCGTCGGCGACACTTCCCCGGTGGATCCTCAACCTGGAACCCGAATCCGCGACGCGTTCACGAGCGGTCCTCTGCAATCGCGCCAGTTCAGACTTTTGTTCAGCGCGCGCGGTGTCTCGGTCTTCGGGAACTTCATCGCCCCCACGGCCCTGGCGTTCGCGGTGCTGGACCTCACGGGCTCTGCCACCGATCTGGGAGTGGTTCTCGCGGCGCGATCGATACCTCAGATCTTCTTCATCCTCGCGGGCGGGATCTGGTCGGATCGATTGCCTCGCCATCTCGTGATGGTGATGTCTTCCCTAGCCATGGGCGCGGCCCAATTGATCTCGGCACTCTTGCTCCTCGCTCACGCTGCGGAACTGTGGCATCTGGCGGCGATGCAGGTCATATGGGGCATCGGGTTCGCGTTCTTCTTCCCAGCCTCCACCGGCTTGGTTCCGCAGACCGTTGAGCGCGACCATCTGCAACAAGCGAACGCGCTTCTCAGGTTGACGCTCAACACCGCGAGGGTTGGAGGAGCGGCGGTGGGAGGTCTACTCGTCGCGTCGATCGGTGCAGGTTGGGCCCTCGCGCTCGACGCTCTGACGTTCTTCGTCAGCGCGGGGCTGTTGGGCCGAATGAAGATCGCCATGGAGGAACGTCTAGAGACGCCCAACTTCCTTCACGTACTGAAAGAGGGGTGTCGGGATTTCTAGTCCCGCACGTGGCTGTGGACGGTGGTCTTGGCCTTCACCTTCCTGAACATGGACTTCAGGGGGACGTTCACCGTCCTCGCCCCCGAGGGTGCCCGCACGAGCTTGGGGGGAGCCGCGGCCTTCGGATCGATCATCGCCGCGGAGGGGGTCGGCCTTCTGGCCGGAGGGATCGGAGGCCTCAAGTTCAAACCGCGACGCCCCCTGCTGGTGGGCTGCGTGGCGATGTTCCTGGTCGTGCCCGTTCCGCTCCTGTTAGCCGTCCCGGCTCCGTTGATCGCCATCACCATCGCCGCATTCGCCATGGGGGTGGGGTTGGAAACCTTCACTATCTATTGGGACACGGCTCTGCAGCACCACGTACCGCAGGCCGCGCTGTCGCGGGTCAGCTCGTACGACGTGCTGGGTTCGATCGTGTTCGTGCCCATCGGGCAGGCGGTGGCGGGACCGATCGCGGAGGTCGTGGGCACCGGTACGGCTCTCGTTCTAGGGGCCGCGGTGATGGTCCTCGCGATCTTGGCGATGCTGGCGGTGGGGGACATCCGGCGGATGACGAACGACCCCCCGATCTGAGGCGGGAAACGCTCAAGGATCCGCCCCGCGATGCCGATTGGAAAGTATTGCCAGAACCGTCCACCGGGGGCTCTGAGCAGAAGCGAGGTCGGAAGTGTCGCAGAACCCGCAGAGCCGGGTCGCCCCCTACCTCCCCCACGTCACCGTAGCGACCCTGATGGTTTTGGTGCTCCCGTCCGCGGGGGTGCTCGCCCTCGAGGGGGCCGGAGTCATCTCGTCCCCGCTCGCCTCCATGGTTGCTGCGTTGATCATCTCGATCGCCCTCGCCCAGGTGATGAGTCGCCTCTGGATGCGTCACTCGGGTTCCAAGGACCTGGTCTTCGGCGACCTGATGGTGTGGGGGTGGATCAAGAGACTTCGCACGGAGAGACGCCTCTCCGACGCGACGCGTCTGTTGGGCCTCGATCGCGATGGCGCGTCGCGCGGGGACGTCTTCATGTCCCCCAATCGCAAGGGCGAGATCCTCACCGAGCTCGCATTCTCTCTCGAGGCCGGCGACCCGTTCACGCACGGGCACAGTCATCGCGTCACTCGTTACGCGCACATGATCGCCAAGACGATGCATCTGTCTCCAGAGACGGTGAACAGGATCCGTACGGCCGCGGCCTTCCACGACGTCGGCAAGATCGACGTTCCGTCGGAGATCCTCAATAAGCCGGGGCGTCTCAGCGACGAAGAGTTCGAGGTGATGAAGCAGCATCCCGTCACCGGAGCGCAGATGGTCGAGCGCCTCGGCGATGACGAGGTAACGAACATCGTTCGTCACCATCACGAACGGATCGACGGATGTGGTTATCCCGATGCCCTTCGGGGAGACGAGATCCCCCTCGGTGCGCGCATCATCGCCGTGGCCGACACGTTCGATGCCATCACGTCGGCCCGCCCATACCGCAAGGCCCGCAGCCACAAGCAAGCGATCGCGATCATCAAGAGCGAAGCAGGATCGCAATTGGACGCCGACGTCGTCGAGGCTTTCCTTACCTATTACTCGGGGAAGAAGTCGCTCACGCTGTGGATGTCCTTCTCGACCGCGGCGCAAAGGTTGGTTGGAGGGTTCGGCGACTGGGCGCAGCACGCGCGAGCTAGCGGATTCTCGGGCGCCACTCTCTCGATCGGTGCGGCGTTCACCGCCAGCGCGGTCGTCGGGGCAGTGCTGCCGGCGAAGACCGGATGGCATCACCTCGGTGCCCGCCCGCCGGCTCGCGTCGCGTCGGTCGAAACAGACGACGCGCAGATCGACTACGACGCTGGTACATGGTCGCTACCCGTGGTGGCTCATGTGGCGTACCCGAAGGTTCACGAGCACGACCGCAAGCAAGATCGGCCGAAGGTGAGGTTGCTCCCGGTCGCGGTGGCTCGTAACGAGAGCGTGCTGGTTGCGGACGTCACCGCCGCGCCGTCGCTGGATGACAC
>JAXDJP010000099.1:0-2598 GCA_034665645.1 Actinomycetota bacterium
GTGGGCGTCGATCGTCTCTCCTGCGAGGACGGCGGCCGCGGCGTCGGCGCAAAGCCGGTCCCCCAAAACGGAGCGGGGCTTCTGTATGGGGAGGGAACCGGTGAATCGCACGGCACCGTCTCCCGGAGCCTTCAGCAGACCGGCCAACGAGAGTCTGTCGACGCGAGCATCACCGGTCACCTTCTGTCTCAGCAGGTCGGTCCGGCCGATCGCTTCCTCGATCGAGCGCAATCCGAGCGACGAGAGCAGGAGTCGCACCTCCTCGGCGACGAGGAGCAGATACCGGGCGACCATCTCGGGAGTGCCGGCGAATTTGGCCCGCAACTCGGGGTTCTGCGTGGCGATCCCAACGGGACACGTGTCGCGATGGCAGGTGCGGACGAGGATGCAGCCCTCCGCAACCAACGCGGCGGTTCCGAAGGAGAACTCGTCGGCCCCCAGAAGTGCGCCGACGAGGATGTCGCGCCCGTTCTTCATGCCGCCGTCGACGCGGATGCGGGCGCGTCCCCTCAGATCGTTGGCGACGAGTGCCGCTTGCGTCTCGACGAGGCCGATCTCCCAGGGGAGGCCGACGTTCTTTATCGAAGAGAGGGGGCTGGCACCGGTGCCCCCGTCACCGCCGGCGATGTGAACGACGTCGGCGAGCCC
This sequence comes from Actinomycetota bacterium, assembly GCA_034665645.1. Taxonomy (GTDB): domain Bacteria; phylum Actinomycetota; class CADDZG01; order CADDZG01; family WHSQ01; genus JAUJNU01. The sequence continues at coordinate 649 of JAXDJP010000099.1, forward strand.
TTTGACCACCCCCGCGGCGATGGTTCCGACGCCTTCCGACGACACCAGCTTTACGGACACGGCCGCGTCAGAGTTCGCTTGCTTCAGGTCGAAGATCAGTTGCGCAAGGTCCTCGATCGAGTAGATGTCGTGGTGTGGCGGGGGAGAGATCAGCGCGACTCCCGGGACCGTATGGCGCAGGCGCGCGATCTCGACGGTGACCTTCTTGCCGGGGAGTTGCCCGCCTTCCCCAGGTTTAGAGCCTTGCGCCATCTTGATCTGAAGCTCGCGCGCCGAAGCAACGTAACGAGGGGTAACGCCGAAGCGGCCCGAAGCTATCTGTTTGATGTCGCAGTTCTTGTCGGATCCGAATCGTTCGGGAGCTTCGCCGCCCTCGCCGGAGTTCGCCATCCCACCTACGAGATGCATCGCTTGGGCCAGCGTTTCGTGAGCCTCGGAAGAGAGAGCGCCGTGTGACATCGCTCCCGTCGAGAAGCGCCTAGTTACGGCGAACGCGTCCTCTACTTCTTCAAGAGGAACCGCCTCAGCGGAGGGAACGAACTCGAGTAGGTCGCGCGGCTCCGATGGAGGTCTTTCGTTGATCAGCGAAGAGAAGCGCCGGTAAGCGTCGTCCTCACCTCGAACGGCCCGCCGCAGAGCGTGAGCTGCGGCCATCTCGTCCTCTTCGACCGCGACGGGGCCGGAGGGTTCCTTGTAACCGGCTGCCTCCTGGAGAGAGTCGACGACGTCGGGGTTGATCGCGTGATACTCGCCGCCCTTCTTGAACTTGATGAACCCGGTTGCGGCCAGCTTCGGTGATGCACTGCCGTAGGCCTCTGCATGGCGAGCCAATACATCCGCCGCCAATTCGGCGAAGCCGGCCCCCCCGATTGCGGAAGAGACGCCGGGGAAGCAAAGGTCGATGACCTCGGGGGCCAGTCCCACAGCTTCGATGATCTGCGCGCCGCGATAGGAGTCGAGCGTGGACACTCCCATCTTCGACATGATCTTCAGGAGCCCGTCTTCCAACGCCTCCCCGAACCTGCGTTGTGCGTCGGCCGACGGAACCTCGCCACCAAGCCTTCTATTCGTAGCCAGCTCGTCGATGGACTCGAATGCGAGCCGCGGGCAGATCGCATCGACACCGTTCGTGAGAAGGCACGCGACGTGATGAGACTCGCGGGGTTCGTCCGAGTCGACGATGATGCCCGCCTTCGCTCGAAGTCCGGCGGACAAGAGCCCATGGTGAACCGCGCCGGCCGCCAACGCAGCGGGGACCGGTGCTCTCGTTTGGGAGACGGCTCCGTCACTCACGATGACGAAGGCGGCCCCGGCGGCGACCGCGTCGACGGCGTCAGAAACGAGACCCCTGCACGCCTGCTCGAGCCCGGCTTCTCCCGACGTTGTCGGGAAAGTGGCATCGAGCGTCACTCCGCCTTCCGACATCAAGCGGTCGACCTCCGCCGGCCACAACACGAAACTTGGGTACTCGATAAGCGCAGCGGCCTCCGGCCGTTCCTCAAGTAAGCCCGAGCGGGGGCCCAGGCGCGTCGTCAGCGACATGACATGCCGCTCGCGGAGGTGATCTATCGGAGGATTAGTGACCTGGGCGAAACGCTGCTTGAGGAAACCGAAGACGGAGCGCGCGGTCGTTGCCAGGGGCGGTTGAGGAGTGTCGTCGCCCATGGACGAAGTCGGCTCGTGACCTTCCGTTGCCATGGGACGGATCACGACCGTGAATTCTTCTTTGGCGTATCCCGCGGCGACTTGCCGCTGAACTAGGTCGTCGCGATGCTCGGTCAAAGTTTCGCCCGGCGCCCTTTGATCCAGGTGTTCGAGTAGCCAATCGCCGTAGGGCCGGCGGCGCGCTAGACGTTCCTTGATGGCACGGTCGTCCAGGACTCCACCGTCTGCGGGGTCTACCAGAAACGCTTGGCCCGGCCCGATCCGGAGTCGTTGCACGCGCCCGTG
>JAXDJP010000100.1:0-2792 GCA_034665645.1 Actinomycetota bacterium
GAAGCGGGGAGGCTGAGAGGAGGGACGAGCGCTGCGAACCCGATCGGCGAAGCGCTAGGGGGTGGCGGGGATCTCCGTGCCGCTCGCTTTGGCGATGAGTTTGCCGTCCGCTCCGAACACCTCGGCCTCGGCGAAGAGAACGCGCCGCCCCTTCTTCAAGACGCGTCCTTTGCCGGTGATCGTCGTACCAGAGGGGGCCGGGCGGAAGATCGAGATCTTCATCTCCGCGAGCGCAGGGTACTGAGACTCCGGAAGATGAGCGGAGGTGGCGCCGCCGAGAAGAGAGTCGGCGAACGTCGCGAGCATCCCGCCCTGCAGGTTGCCGGCCGAGTTGCACAGCTCCGGCGGCACGGTCCAACTGAGAACGATCTCCTCGGTCGCGTCCGCGAAGTCCAAGGCCTTGAAGCCCAACTCGTCGTTGATCGGTATCGGCGCGCTTCCGTCCGCGATCGCATCCCATCTCGACTTCGTCATGGACAAGAAGATAGCCGCGCAATCTAGTCCCACACTCGAGCGAGACGCCACCCGTTCGCGAGGCGATCCCGGTAGACGTCGTAGACCGCGCCGGGGGGACCGGTGAGGAAGCCGTCGGCGTCGATGTCACCGGTGGAAAAGGCACCGGCCGGGCGAGCGAGAACCCTGAAGTACTCGCGATCGCGAGCGCCCGAGGCGTTCCAGTACTCCCCCGCCTCGCGCCACGAGGTGAGCCTCTCGTCCACCTGGTAGGCGCGACCACGCCACGAGAAACCCGCCGGCGCGCTTCCATCGAAGGGGTCCGGCACCACGTCGATGGGCTCGTCGTATCGCTTCGTCACCTTTGCCGCTCGTCGGAAAATAAGGGGGCCCGACGGGCCGCTCCCACCCATGAGGGGAGAGCCGGTCCATCAGGCCCCTTACCTTCGTCCGAGCCTGGGATGGAGGGCCGGGGAACCCTCGCTCACGGCCGGGGAGTGCCGCTTCACCAGAATCGAACGTGTGTTCGATAGTAAGACCCGACTCCGACCTCTGTCAAGAGTCCGTCGAGAAATAAGGAGAACCGGCTGCTAAAGGTCCCGGCGGGCGAAGAGCCACATACACAGGGCGATGACCGCCGCGATGTAGGCGACGGCGAAAACCCCCAGGAACGGCCCTCCCGGGGTCGATCCCCCGAGGGGGCCGAGACGTACGACCACGCGCGTGAACCCTCGGGCGCTCGACGTGAGGGAGTTCAGTCCCGCTTGATAGAGAGCCTCGAACGGAAGCACCCACGCCGTAACCCGCCCGGTCAACTCGAGCGACCGAGATGGAAGAACGCGGCCGAGCTCCGATAGCAACCCGGCAAGCAGACCCGTGCCGTACAGCATGAACATCCCGATCCCGTTCGGAAGGGCGTTCAGGAACGTCGACCCCAGCAGCGAGAGGGCGATCACGACCTCGACCGCCGCGACCATAGCCAGCCAAGGCAAGGCCAATGGGGTGGGGCTCCATCCCCCGGTCGTCCACGTGATGAGGACCGCGGCGGCGTAAAGAAAAGTCGCATAGCCCGCGCAGATCACTGACGCTCCGACGAAGCGGCCCGCGATCACTCCCCACCGAGCGACCGGCCGCACGACGAGCGACTGAAGCACACCCTGCTCGGCGTCGCCACGAACCGTGGAGAAAGTAAGGAAGATCCCGAGCGACGACGCGAGGAAGAGCGTCATGAACATCGACAGACCGACGAGCGTCGATCCCGCGAGGGCGTGCTCGTCGACGAGCGCGCCCCCGATGGTCGTTCGTCCCTCAACGCTTTGGAAGGCGAAGTGATTGCCGAGCAGATAAAGACCGAGGAAACCGGCGGTGGCGATAGGAACGATCAAGAACACGCGGCGCCTGACGCACTCTCGGATCGTGTGCTTGGCCATCGTCCATACGGCATTCATCGCGTCTCGTCTCCTACCGAGTCCATGTAGACGTCTTCAAGCGTTGGTTTGTTGGGGCGCACGGCATAGATCGAACGGCCTGATGCGATCAGTTGAGCCACGAGAGCCGGCACCTCGTCGCGGCTCGCTCTCGGGAAGCGCTGCAGTCCTTCATCGGTCTCTATCTCGACCCCCTGGGCGGCGACCAAGTCGGCCGGCGCTCCTTCCGTCACGACCCTTCCTTTGGCGAGGATGACGACGCGGTCGCAGATGAGCTCGACCTCCGTTAGCAGGTGCGAGTTCAAGATCATCGCGATGCCGCGCTTCTTGATCTCCTCCAGGATCGAACGCACGGCGCGGCGGCCGGCGGGATCGAGGGCGCTGGTCGGCTCGTCAAGTACGAGAAGACGTGGGGACCCGATCAAGGCTTGCGCGATACCGAGTCGTTGTTGCATCCCTTTCGACATGGCCTCGACCCGCCTCGTTGCGACGTCGGCGAGACCCACCAGAGATAGGAGCTCACGTCGCTCCTTCTCACCGCCGGAGGAGCCGGCGAGCCTCTGGTGCAGCTCGAGCAACTCCTCGGCCTTCAGCCACGGCGAGAATCGGAAGAGCTCGGCGAGGTAGCCGACCGCGGCACGCGCCGGAAAGGATCCGGCCGGTGACCCGCAGACGGTGACGCGGCCGGCCGTCGGCTTCACCAGCCCGCAACCGATCTTCACGAGCGTCGACTTCCCCGCGCCGTTCGGGCCGAGAAGCCCCAGAAACTCACCGGGCGCGACCTCGAGACCGACCCCGTCGAGAGCCGTGGTGGCGCCGTATCTCTTGACGACGTCGCTGGCTTGCAGCGCAGGTTCCATGGACCGAAGGGTATCCACGCGCCCGCGTGAAGGTGTGGACGCCGCGTCAAGA
>JAXDJP010000101.1:0-4171 GCA_034665645.1 Actinomycetota bacterium
TCCGTAGTCGTCTTGCTACTCAGTGCAGTCGGCTGCTCCTCGTCCCCCACCCCCTCGTCGAAGGAACAAGCTGATGCGAACGGGACCCGGGACAAAAAGGACGGCAAAGAAAAGAAGAACGGCAAAGGTGGGCGCAAGGACAAAGGGGGCCGAGTGCACAAAGGGTCTTCCGGCAACGACGGGGCCACGGAAGAGAACGGCGACGGATCGGACGGCGACAAAGGCAGTCGCCACAAGAACGGAACGTCGGACGGCGGGCCGGGAGATTCAGGCAACTCAAACAACAGCGGGGGGTTCGATCCCTCCGTCGGATACGCGGCAAAGGGAGATTCGGACTCCGACGCGGAGAAGCACGGGGACACGCCGTCTTATATAGAGATCGTCCGGGCATCGGTTCGCGGCATCGGAGAGAAGGTTCAGCTCACGTTGACGCTGGCGGGTGCGGTGCCGACCGAGATGCCGGATGAGAACACTTTCTATTCGGTCGGCTTTCATTTCGGCAGAGGGGGCGGCGACGGTCCCTACGTGTACGCAGATGCCGACGGCGGCGGATGGGCCCCGGGCGTGAACGACTCAGACAGTTACCCCGGCGAGTTCTCGGTTTCGGGGACGAAGATCACGTTCAACCTTCCGTGGAGCGCCCTCGGGGGCGCACAGCGATTCAAGTGGTACGCCAATAACAGTTGGACCCACTCGGGACTCGTCGATACGTCGTACTCGTTCGACGAAGCCCCGAACTTCGAGCGAGCGAGTTACCCCTAACCCTCGTTCTTATCCACCTCGGTTACGGCGGCCGTAACGCACGGGGATTATTTCGGAACTAGCCCTTGGCATCGGCCCAGGTCGCGCCGAAGGATGCGTCGACCTCGAGCGGCACTTCCATCTCGCACACGCCGGTCATCTCGCGGATAACGATCTTCTCGGCGACGTCCCGCTCGTCCTCGGGCACTTCGAACACCAGCTCGTCGTGGACGGTGAGGATCATCTGGGTCCCGACGTTTTCACTCTCGAGAGCACTCTCGACGTTGATCATCGCCAGTTTCATGATGTCGGCAGCCGACCCCTGGATCGGAGCGTTGAGTGCCTGCCTCTCCCCGATGGCGCGCACTCGAGGATTCCCGCTGCCGAGCTCGGGCAGGTAACGGCGTCGGCCGAACATCGTGGTGGTGAACCCGTCCTTATGGGCCTGCTTAACGATCTCGTCGAGGAAGTCGGCTACTCCCGAGAACACCTCGAAGTAGGTATCCATGATGTCTTGAGCCTCGGGGACGGGGACGTTCAGTCGCTCGGCCAAACCGGGGGCCCCCATGCCGTACGCGAGTCCGTAGTTCACCATCTTCGCCACCGACCTCTGGCCGGTCGATAGTTCGGATGGGTCGACGCGGTAGACCCGCGCGGCCGTCGCCGAGTGGATGTCCTCACCCTGCTTGAAGACGTCGAGGAGGATCGGATCCTGTGACAGATGAGCCATGACGCGTAGCTCGATCTGTGAGTAGTCGACTGACAGGATCAGATTCCCCTTCTCGGGGATGAACGCGCGGCGGATCTGTTTCCCGAGGTCGGTCCTGATCGGGATGTTCATGAGGTTCGGGTTGGTACTCGATAGACGCCCCGTCGCGGCCACCGTCTGGTCGTAAGTCGTGTGGACGCGTCCATCGACGGGGTCCACCAGCGGAGGCAGCGCGTCGATATACGTGTTCTTCAATTTGGCGAGCTCCCGATACTCGAGGAGTTTGCCCACGAAGGGATGTTGGTCCACTAGTTGCTGCAGGGCTCGCGCGTCGGTCGACAGACCAGTTTTTGTGCGGCGCGTCGTCTTCAGGCCGAGCTTGTCGTAAAGAAGAACGCGAAGCTGCGTCGGGGAACCCAGATTCGTGCGCTCCCCCGCGAGTTCGTAACACTCCGTCTCGAGTACGCCGATCCTCTTGTCCAGGTCACGCGCCATCTCCGCCAGGTAATCGAGATCCACCTTGACGCCGATCTGTTCCATGCGGGCCAAGACGGGGATGAGTGGATGCTCGACCTCGGCGTAGAGGTCCAGCATCCCGAGACGCTCTAGCTCGGGCTCGACCGCTTGCGCGATCTCCAGCACCGCAAGCGAACGCAAGCACGCGTCTTCTGCTTCGATCTCGGAGATCGATTCGGCCCCCAGATCGAGCGTGCCCTGCGACTCTTCGTCGCGCTCCACACCCCCGACTGCTTTCAACTCCCGGCCCGTGTACTTGCGCGCGATCTCCTCAAGCGCATAGCTCGGCGCGCCGGGATCGAGCAGGTACGACGCGATGTGCGTGTCGAGTCGAAGACCTTCTAGAGAGACGTTCGCCGCCGAGAGGGACAACGTGGCGGCGCGGCCCCCGTGAGCGACCTTGGTCAGATCGGGATCCTCGAAGAGCGGCCGTAGGACCGAAGCCCATTCCTCCGAGGTAACGCCTTCACGCCCGACCGGAACGAACGCGACCTCGCCGTCGCCCCAGGCGAACGCAAGGGAGCGAGGCGCGCCGCGGGGGCTGCTGAGAACGAGGTCGACGGAGAAATCCCCTGCCTCACGCAGCTTCCCCGCCAGTTCGGCAATCGCGGAAGGCGTTGCGAATGTCTGTACCTCGAGTTCGAAGGCCTCGCCTTCTCCCTGGGCGACCTCGGGTAGATCCGAAAGGAGACGTTCGAGCAGAGTGCGGAACTCGAGAGAGATGTAGAGCTCACGTACCGCCTCCAGATCCCACTCCCCCATCCGTAGATCGGAAACGTCGACGCCCTCCAGCGGGACCTCTCCCAGTGCCGAGAGCTTCCGGTTGATCGCTACCTGTTCCGCATGCGCCGCCAGGTTCGCAGCCAGCTTCGGGGTTTGTTCGTCGGCGTGCTCAACCGCTTCCTTGGCGCTGCCGTATCTCTGCACCAGTTTCGCGGCGGTCTTGGTGCCGACTCCGGGGACTCCCGGAAGGTTGTCGGAGTTGTCGCCCTCGAGCGCCTTGAGCTCGACGTATTTCGTGGGCGGCACGCCGTAGCGCTCCTCGACGGCCTTTGCATCCATCTCGACGATGTCCGTGATGCCCCGGCGGTTGTAGAGGACGTGGATGTCCTTGTTCACGATCTGGAAGAAGTCGCGGTCGCCGGTCACGATCTTGACCTCGAGGCCCTCGTCGGCTGCCAGCTTGGCGAGGTAGGCGATGATGTCGTCCGCTTCGTGACCGGCGAGCCCGTAGACGGGGATCTTCATCACCTTCAGGACCTCGAGGATCAAAGGGACCTGCGACGAGAACGTCTCCGATGCGGACGAGCGGTTGCTCTTGTACTCGGGATACTCGGCCGATCGCTCCAGCGGAGCTCCCATGTCGACGCAGCAGGCGATGTAATCGGGTTTCTGTTCCTGCAACAGCTTGATCAGCATCGCCGTGAAGCCGTAGACCGCGTTCGTCCGAGTCCCGTCGGTCGTCGCCAGATCCTCGGGAAGCGCGTAATAGGCGCGGAAAGCCAGCGAGTAACCGTCGAGGAGCAGGACTTTGGGGCGCTGTTTGGCTTTAGCCGGGCACATGTAGACCGAGCTTACAATCGACCGTCATGACGACTTCGCCCGATCTTCGCACTCTCAATCCGGCCTTCAAAGAGTATCTCGAGGCGGTCTTCGAGCTGGAGGAAGAGGGGCGTCAGATCCTTCAAGCACGGATAGGCGAGCGGCTGGGTCTCGCTCCGGCGACCGTTTCGGAGGCGGTCAAACGCATGATCTCCGAAGGCCTGATCACGATCCAAGGAACCCGAGATATCGCGCTGACGACCGAGGGCCGCACGATGGCCGAGGCGCTCGTGAGACGACACCGCCTCGCCGAGCGCATGCTCGTCGACATCCTCGGGATCCAGTGGCATCTATGCCACGAACAAGCCGAGGACTGGGAAAAGGTGATGACCTCTGAGGTCGAGCAAGCGATCATCGACAAGCTCGAGGGCGACCTAACGTGCCCCCACGGCAACCCGATCCCCGGAACGGAATCCCGCGTCAAGTGGTCCGACCTCAAGTCCGTCCAGGAGATGAAGGCCGGGGAAAGCGGCCAGCTAAGCCGCCTGCTGGAAGACGTCGAGTTGAACCACGACGTCCTCAAATATCTCGAGGACCACAAGCTGATGCCGCGCCAGCAGTTGACGGTGAACGAGGTGACTCCCGACGGGACGATCGTGCTCG
>JAXDJP010000102.1:0-10006 GCA_034665645.1 Actinomycetota bacterium
GCCGATAAGGACGTCGTTGCCACCGGCACCCATCAAGGTGTCGTTGCCACCGAGACCGCAGATGACTTCGTTGCCGCCCTTGCCCTTCAGGACGTCGGAACCCTTGGTCCCGACGATCTGCTTGCGACTGTCTTTGTCGTGGCCCGGGCAGGCCTTTGCGGATGCTCCGGTCGTCCACACCTTCGTGGCGGTGTCCTTCGGCTCATCCGTCGTGGGGTCGTTGTCGCCGTCCGCGTCGAAGAACGCAGTGATCCTCACCGTTCCCGACCCGTCGGAGCCCTGGCCCGGGGCAACCCTGATCCCGATAGTGACTTTGCCGCTGTCGTTGGTCTTCCCAACCGTCTCGCCGCCCGCGGTCCCAAGGTTGTCGGGATCTTCCTCATCGGCGCTGGTGTCATTCGGATCGGCGGCGGGCTGCCGGTCGCCCTTCGTGACGTCAACGTCGGAAGGGTTCGGTCCGGATGAAGGCACGCAGAACGTCACCGTCGGTTCGTCATTTTCTTTGCTGTTGGTCGCTCTCTGGTGAACCTGCTCGACGTCGAAACGGGCGTCGGCTGCACCCTTCTTGTCTGCTCCCAGAGCCGTGATCGTGTACGGGTTACACGTGCCGACCTTCGCGCTGTCCGACTTGGGAGTGATGGCCACAGCGGTCGGAGCCGGGACCCAAGTGTTCTCGACGACATCGGTGTTGTCCGGTTCCGCTTTCTCGCCGGGGGTGGCGGCTTCATCCCGCGCTTCTGTTTCGTCGACGTCCTCGTCCACACCGTTCGGTGGACCTACTTCGGTGGGGTCACCATCGTCGATCCAGGCACGGTAAGTGGAGACGCCAGTCGTCGAGCTGGTGTGGGTGAACGTGCAGGAACCATCGGGCGGAGCGGTGGTGCAGGACCCGTCCTCGAAACCGGGTTGGGGCGAGTTCATGTCGCTATCGCCCTGGCCCGTGACCTCGTAGAAAACGGAGACGCCGCTGACCGGGCTACCGGAGGTCGGCGACGTGGCCACGCACGTCACCTCATGGAGGGTGTCCACCGCGGTGGAATCGGTTTCGGGGTTGCAGTCCAAAAGGAAGGTAGAGACGTCCTCCCACGTTATTTCGACGTGATCCGCGAGGTCGTTCCCTGAATCCTCGCCGCCCACGGCGTTCTCGTCGGTTGGCTCGGCGGCGCAGAGAGACGCGCCCGTTGTGACGCTGCCCCCCCAGAAGCAGATCTGAGCAGTGCCGAGCTCATTCTCGACCTGTGACACGGTTATGTAGCAAACCCCCTCGTCGCCGAAGAAGACCGTGACGTCCTGCTCATCATGGGCGGTAGTACACGAATAGTCGGGAGTGGTGTAAGACGCGCCGTCGGTTGAGTCCGGGTCGTTCTTGTCGTTCTCGACCTCGCCGTTCACCTGAACGTCGTTCATGCCATCGCCGAATTGGTCCGTGACGACGCACCGGTAGGTCTCCCCCGACACGGTGTCGTCGGTAGACGACGCCTTCGTCTCACGTTCGGTGTCATCGGTGCCGCTGTCGTCGCAATCCAGCGACGTAGCGACGGACGCGGGGTTGCTGAAGCCGATCCTGATGACATCGGTGCAGTCAGGCTCGGCAGGGCTCGGCAGAGATCCGCAACCGGTCCCCGGCGTCGGATTCGTTCCAGTCGACGTGGGATCGCAGGCGTCGGGGTTGTCCTGCGCCTGGGAGCAATCCGTCATCACGCTCGAAAAACGCTCTTCGTCGGTGTCCGAGTTATCGGTCGATTCCACCTGGTCGTGGTCGATCCAGCCTCGGATCTGTTCGTTCCCCTTGACGTTCCCAAGGATCGAGATCGTGCAGCTTGTGGACCCCGAGGGGATGTCGCATGTGTAGTCGGGCGACCGTCTGGTCGTGCCGTCGTGGCTAATGTCGTTGGGCCCGCCCTCGACCTCGAAGTCGATGTTGATCGTCCCGGAGGTGGCGTCGGCGGCTTGGGACAACACCGCGGTGACCGTCACCGTCGTTCCTACGGGGTTGCTGGTGGACGTCTCGGGGGTCAGCTCCAGGGTGCGGGTCCCGTGGTTCGCCTGGGCGACGTTCCCCAGGGGGAGGAACAGGGCCGCGAGCGTTACGAGCGCGGTGAATCCACTAATGATCCTCGGGTCCCGCCTGCGGGTCCTCATCACTTCGTTACCTCCAGGTTCAATCCGATAAGCGAACTCCGGGAGCCACCGCGCACTCCCAGGCGTTTAAAACGTCCAGCGGAAGGAAAAGGTTCTCCGACTGAGGGCAGATGCCTGCATATCGTACTTGCCCGACCACTCTACGGACTGTTATCCGGTCGCGAGAGGCCGCCCGGCTGCCCCCTTATCCTGGGCCGGTGAGGAAGAACACGCTCTTGGCCATCGCCCTACTCCTTGCCGCCATCGCCATCGCGGGAACGCTCGGCGTCCTGCGGATCTTCGGCATAACGGGCTAGGCACCCCCGGGGGCACGATCGTGCCTAGAAGAAGGCTCCCCCACGGGTCCCGAGGTTCTTGTAGAGCATCTGCTGGATCGTGTCGCGGATGCGATCGCTGAGGTCGAAGACCAACATGGCATCGTCGGCCGCGTCCTTGTCGTAGCCGTCCATCGGGATCGGCTCCCCGAACTCGATGATCCACTTCGATGGGAGGGGCAGGAACCCGAGGGGGCCGAACAGAGGGAACTGCAAGGTGACCGGGAAATAAGGAAACCCCAACGCCTTGGCCAGGACCTTGAGGTTGGCGATCATCGGATAGGCCTCCTCGGCCCCCACTATCGCGACGGGGATGATCGGCGTGCCGCTTCGCAGAGCGGTTTCGATGAATCCCCCACGACCGAAGCGCTGCAGCTTGTAACGCTCGCGCCAGCCCTTGCCAACGCCTTTGAAGCCCTCGGGGAAGACGCCGACCAACTCCCCACGCCGTAGGAGCTCGTACGCATCTTCATCGCACGCGACGACGTTGCCGGTCTTGCGCGCCATCGGGCCGATGACCGGGAGACGCCACACGAGATCCGCACCGACGGCCCGCACCAGGCGCTTCTGAGGATGCTCGGCCCCCACCGCGAACTGCATCATCACGGCATCGAGAGGGATCGTTCCGGAATGGTTCGCGACCAACAACGCGGCACCGGTATCGGGGATCCGATCGATGCCCAGCGTCCGAACCCGGAAATAACGTTCGTACAACGGGCGAACGAGAGGCATCAACACCTCTCGAGTGAGTTCTTCGTCGTATCCGAAATCGTCTATCGGATAGTCGCCGGACAAACGGTTGACGATGAACTCCTCGAGACCGATCGATTCCTTGTCTGCCGAAGGCGGGGTTGTCGCTTGGGTCTCGGCGCGCGGTTCCGGGGCGGCCATCAACAACGGGTTGGAGCGACGTGCCGATGGGTGCCTGTCGCGACTTGCCTGTGTGCGCGAATGAACGCCGCAATAACGAGAACCCGGGATCGCTTTGTTGCGACAGCGCGAACCTGAGGACGTCGTGGCGTTGCAACGCTCCGGCGAGGACTTGGGGCGAGTCTCGGCGCGCCGCGAGGGGTCGATGGGGATGATCTCGGCTTCGGTCATGTCACCCCTTGCTCTTGTTTCTCGGACCTCTGTCTCAGGTACTCGAACAGCTCGCGCTCCCACGCGGGGTAGGACCTCGTCGGCGGTTGATCGTCGCCTGCATGATGATCCTTGAAGTCGCGGATGCAGTCGGCGGTCGTGTACTTAGGCGAAAACCCGAAAGCCGCTTCGGCACGCGACGTGTCCAACACCCGCCCAAAGAGGATGAGGCTCAACTGGTCGGTGGGAAAGTCGATGATCCCGAACCTGCGTAGTAGAGCCGCCGCGGTTTGAGCCGCGGGTAGCAGCAGCGGGAGCGGGGGCTTCCCCAAGAGACGCACCGCTTGGGAGAGGAAGACGACGCCCTCAGAGGCGACGTTGAAGATGCCCCTGCAGTCTTCGACGACCGATCTGTAGAGGGCGTCGACCGCGTCCTCTTCGTGCAAGAGCTGGATCCTCGGGTCGTATCCCAGCGCCATTGGGATCGCCGGGAGCGACAGATAATCGGTCATGTTAGTTCGCACCGTCGGACCGATGACGTTCTGGGTCCGCAAGATGACGAGGTCCACCTCCGGCCGCCGCCGTCCGTAGTCCCTCGCATACGTTTCCGCTTCGTAGCAATCCTTGGCGTAACCGCTCAGATCCGCATGGCGCGCGGTCTGAGCTTCGGGCAACAGGGACGGCTCTTCCGGTCGAGATCCGTACACGGCGCTCGAACTTTTCATCACCACTTTTCGCATCCGCTCCGCGCGTTGCGCGGCCGCCAACAACTGCATCGTTCCGATGACGTTGTTCTCTTTCATCTGCGAGCGCCCGCCCACTCGTCCGGGAGTGGATGCGATGTTCGTGTGTACGAGCGTGTCGATCTTCATCGTTTCGAGGACGCGAGCGATCATCGGACTGCGGATGTCGGCGCGGATGAACTCAAGCCCGCGGATCTTGACGGGCGGTTCCTCGAGATCGACTCCGACGAGTGCGTCGACGCTGTCGTCGGACTCGAGTCGCTTCGCGAGACGAAGGCCCAGGAACCTCGAGACCCCCGTTACGAGGATGCGGCGTCCCCCAGTTGCTGCCATGTAAGCACTCTAACCCCGGACAACCGCCGGTTCGGAGGTCGCGAACTTAGCTCTCGATCGGCCCGACGATCACCGTGCTGCGCGGGTTCGCGCGCAATCGCGCGGCGGCATCTCCCTTGTTAACCGCGAGCGAAAGATGCTTGTACGAATCCTCAACGAGCACGAAGTCGCCGGCCTTCACATCGGCGAACGTCACCCCGAAGGGCACGTGGAGGCGCTGGCCTTCGAGGCGGACCTCGAGATGATCGTCGTTGTTCAGTCCCACCTCCCCCAAGCGGTCGAGACCAAAGTTCAATTGCAGGTTCCCGAACCGATCTACCTGGAGCACCTCCGCATGGAGGTGATCGTCGTGGACCCAGGCCTCGGACACCTCGATCCTGACGAGCTCATCTAGTTCGACGGGCGGGCCGAGCTCGGAAGGGTCCACGCCATTCGCTATGTGTGCGGCCGCGGGAGCGAAGACGTCGCGCCCCTGGAACGTTCGCGACACCGGCGTCAGCATGAACCTTTCGTCGGTGATCTCGTGCGCGCGACGCATACCACCGGACGCCTCTGCCGCGGGCACCAATAAGCCGTTGTCGGGACCGACGAAGATGTCGCCCCAACCGGTCTCAATAGCGACCGCCTTGCGGCTCGAGCCGACACTCGGATCGACGACCGCCAGGTGAACCGAGTCCGGCATGTAATGAGCCGACTGCTTCAGGACAACCGAGCCGTGACGGATGTCCTGTCGCAGGATGTTGTGGTGGACGTCGACGATGCGAGCGTGAGGCGCAACCCGCAGCATGACGCCATGGCACACGCCGACGAACTCGTCCTCTAGTCCGTAGTCGGAGACGAAAGTGACGACATCACGCTTTCTCATGGCGCGCGCCGCTACTTACTTACCTTGTTGACGGCGCTGCCAGCGTGTCTTCTTCAGCATCTTGCGATGCTTCTTCTTGCGCATCTTCTTTCGACGTTTCTTGACGAGTGACGGCATGACTACCTTTCTACTCTGATCCGAAGAGGTGCCTCAGATCCACGGGACCTTTCGAGCGCCCGCTCGTGTCGATTCTGACCGATCCAAGCCGGAGGCCCCTCACGCCGGCGCTCACCGGAGAGATCATCCGCAGGATGTCCTCGCCGGCGTCGTACTCGAGAACGCCGATGCCGGGGCAAGAACCTTTGCCGTCCTCCATCCCGACAACGAGATCGTCCAGCAAAGCCAGGTCGAACTCGGGGGGCAGCGTCGGCATGAACACTACGGGCTTGACCCTCCACCGCGATGTGCCCTCTGCGAAGTAAGCGGCGAACTGCGCCTCGCGGAAGGCGATCCTCTCTTCAACGGTCCTCATGACCACGTTGGGAGAGACCTCGACCTCGATCACCTCCGCGGGAGTGAAGCGCTCCGCCACTCCGACAACGGGTTCCAGCTCACCGCCTCGTTCGAAGGCGACGACCACGTCCGGTTGCAAGAGGTCCATCTTGAAGAACTTCAGCGTCTGCCCGTAGATGCCGGTGACGAGGCTCGTGGTGTCCACGACGATGAGCTCGGCCCCCTCGCGCCGCGCCCTTTGAGCGAGCTTCCCGGTGTTCGTGACGAGCGGAAGAAGGTGGCCCTTGGGGATATGAGATCCGACGAAACCGAGACCGTCGGCGTGGCGAAGGTTCTCGGGAGAGAAGGACGCGTCGGCTCCGAGGAATTTCAGACCGACGGTCGTTGGGGGGCCGACGGTCGATTGCACGGTGTCGGCATCGACGAGCGCCGACGGGATACCCCGGTCGGCGGCCCTCTTCAACAGCTCTACTGCGAAGGTGGACTTGCCGGTGTCGATGCCGCCCAGTAGGAACACCAGCCCGAGACGAGACAGCAGCCGCTCATAGGCCGCCTCTTGATCGACCCGCACGAAACCTCCTCAGAATGAATAAGACCGCCCCCGGGGGACGGTCCTTTTAGCCAGGCAGAAGGGTCAGCCGGCGTCCATGTAGCGCTTCTCGAGGTAGCGAGTTACGTCGCCCTCTCGGATGCGGTACCCGCGGCCCACCCGTACCGCCGGTAGATCGCCCGCCTTAACCAGGCGATAGACCGTCATGTTGGACACTCTCAATTGACGAGCGACCTCACCAACCGTCGCGAAGCGACCCGAGAAAGCTTGGGTCCCCGGCGCTTGTTCTTCGATATCGCTCATCGCTTCGAAGTATAGGTGCAGGTCAGGGGCACGTCACCTGCGTTCACGCCTCCGAGGCGGCCATCACCTCGAGGAAAGAATCCACCAGGGAGGGATCGAACTGCCTTCCTTTCTGCGCCTCGATCTCGGCGACGGCCTCCGCCCTCGGCCATGCATCTTTGTAAGGGCGCGCATGGATCAAGGTGTCGAACACCTCGGCGATGGCCACGATGCGGCCGGCCAAGGGGATCGCCTCACCGGCCAACCCCGCGTAACCGCTCCCGTCCCAGCGCTCGTGATGGGTGAGAGCGATCTCCTCGGCGAGGAGGAGCAGGGGGAACGAGCCTCCCGACAGGATCCGCGACCCGATCGTCGTGTGCTCCTTCACCACCGCTCGCTCTTCCTCCGTGAGGGGGCCGGGCTTCAACAGGATCGCGTCCGGTATCGCAAGTTTTCCGACGTCGTGGAGCGCCGCGGCGCGGCGATAAAGGTCGGCATCGGTAAGTGGGACACCCGCGGCCTTGGCGAGCGCGGCTGCCAGTTCGCCGACCCCCCGCCCGTGATCGCCGGAGGAGTCGTCGCGGTACCCCGCGGCGAGTGCCAGGCGGTCGAGGATCTCGTTCTGAGCGTCTTCGAGCGAGCCCGTCCGTTCGTGGACGCGGCCCTCGAGTGCTTCGTTCTGGTTCTGCAGCTCGAGGTGCAGTGCGCGCGTCTCCAAGAGGTTCTTGATGCGAAGGAGAACCTCGGTCGGGTCGAACGGCTTCGTCAAAAAGTCGCGCGCTCCCATCGCGAGTGCCCGCGTCCTGGCATCCGGAGAGATGTCGGCGGTCAGGATCAGGACCGGGAGATAGACGTCGGGCCGGATACGCGACTGCAACTGTTCGAGCACCGCGAACCCGTCGAGGTGGGGCATCTGCAGATCGAGCAACACGAGATCGGGCTGGAAGCTGAGGAACAGCGGGAGGGCTTGGCGCGAATCCGCGGTGAGTTTCACATTGGGGAAGCCGTTGCGGACCAGCAGCTGCTCGAGCAATAAGAGGTTCGTCTCTTGATCCTCGACGACGAGGATCTTCGCCGTGCTGGCCGGAGGAAGCTCGGTGATCGGCTCCCACAAAACCTCGTAGGGGACGACGGGCTCCGCAACGCCTTTCAACCGCACGGGGTCGAGGCCGCGGAACCGCAGTTCGGAACGCGAACTGCCGAGGCCGTGCACCAAGCTGGACGCGAGGATCTGCCCCGCGCCCGCCGCGTCGCAGAGCCGCTTCGCGACGACGACCCAGGTGCCGTAGTAATCCCCGTCCCGAAGTTCTGCTTCCCCGGCATGGAGGCCGATGCGCAAACCGATGGGCACGTCGCGCTCGTTCTCGTTATCCCATCGGATCCGCTGCTGCATCGCAACCGCGCACTCGAGCGCTTTTCCGGCCGTGTTGAAAGCGACCATCAATCCGTCGCCGGTGGGCTTGACCTCCTTGCCTTCATGGGCGACCAGAACCTCGCGTAGACGCGACAGGTGTTCGACGAGCACCTGTTCTCCGGCGACATCGCCGAGAGCACCGAGCATCTCGGTAGACGACACGAGGTCCGTGAAAAGCACCGTGAGGGTCCCGACAGCCATATCTCCCACCTGATAAGTCACCCGGCGCTCGCTAATCTAGTCGCATGAGCAACGAGGGGGGACGGTCTATCGACGACCAAACGACGACCTTCCTCGGCCGCCTACAGCCGGCCGAGACCGACGATCTGAAAGAAGCGGCGCGGGCGCGGGTTTACAAACGCGGTTCAACTCTCCTGAACGAGGGCGACACATCGGATCGCGTGATCGTCATAACGAAGGGTCGCGTCAAGGTCGCGTACTTCACCGAGGACGGCCGCGAGGTGATGCTCGCGGTGAGGGGGCCGGGCGACCTCTTGGGCGAGCTCTCGGCGTTCGATCTGCAACCGCACTCGGCGACGGCAGAGGCGATGGAAGAGGTCTCCGCACTCACGATCTCGCACGATGCGTTCTCCAGTTGGCTGACGTCCCACCCGCGCGTTGCCCTACTCCTCCTGGAGATGCTGACGCAGCGGTTGCGAGACGCAGATGTGAAGCGCGTCGAATTCACGGCTTACGACACCGTCGGACGCGTGGCGCGTCGCTTGCTGGAGCTGTCGGAACGGTTCGGCGAGGAAACGGATGATGGAGTCCGCATCGCGCTGCCCCTGTCGCAAGAGGAACTCGCTAGTTGGACGGGGTGCTCGCGCGAAGCCGCCAGCAAGGCACTTCAAGCTCTGAGGAAGAGAGGATTGATCGAGACGCGGCGGCGCGCCGTGACGGTCCTCGACCCGGACGGTCTAGCTCGCCGCGCTACTTAACTGGCGCAGCATCCAGGACCCGATCCAGCGTCTTCAAGAACCGCGGTACATCCAACGGCTTCGTGACGTAAGCCGCGGCCCCCGCTTCGAGCAACTTCTCCTGTTGTCCCGGCGTCGCATCCGCCGACACGATCACGATCGGAACGGCGGCGGTGCGCTCGTCGGCTCGCAGGCTCTGCAGCACGTCGATCCCGGGCATGTCCGGGAGGTCGAGGTCCAGCAAGATGAGATCGAAATCGTGCGTCGCGGCAAGCTCGAGAGCCATGCGGCCTTGGATGGCACTCTGCAGCGAGAAGCTGGGCCTGCGCGCCAGGATCTGCTCGACGAGCCGCAGGTTCGAGGCGTTGTCCTCGACGTAGAGGAGGGACCGCGGCGGATACTCATGTCCAACTCCGTTCTCAGGCTCCGCGTCGATCTCCGCCACGTCCGCCTGAGGTGACGTCACAGGCAAGGACACGCTGAACGTGCTGCCTTTGCCGATCTCACTCCGCACGGCGATCGTTCCATGCATCGCTTCGACGAGGCGCTGGGACAACGCAAGTCCCAGGCCCGTGCCCTCGGCTTCGACCTCTTCGGCCCCCAGACGATCGAAGGGCACGAACAATCGCTCTAGACGATCGGGGGCGATCCCCATCCCGGTATCGGTCACCGAGAGAACGACGCGCTCGTTCTCCCGGGTGACGCCCACCCCGACGGTTCCTTGCGGCCGGTTGTATTTGACCGCGTTCGATAAAAGGTTCAAGAGGACCTGCTTCACCCGTTGGCGATCGCCGGCGACGTAAACGTCGGCGTCGACAGGTTCTTGCATCAGCGCGACCCCTCTTTCTCCGGCGATAGGGGAGAGAAGTTCGACCGCTTCGTTCACGACTTCCTTCACGTTCACCGGTTCGAT
>JAXDJP010000103.1:0-2999 GCA_034665645.1 Actinomycetota bacterium
CGCAACTCGGCCGGTTCATGTTCTTCATGGGTCAATCGGATCGCGGTATCGGAAAGATCGAGTCCGCTCTCCAAGTTGCGGAGGCTCTGGGTCTTCCTGAGGTGATGTCTGAGGCGCTCAACACCAAAGGCCTCATGCTTACTGCTCGGGCGCGGCCTGAGGAAGGCTTGGCACTGATCCGCCACTCGCTCACCGTTGCGTTGGACAATGACGTCTCGGTATCGGCCCAGCGCGCTTACTTCAATCTCTCGAATCTTCTCTACTACCGTGACGAGTACGACGAGGCCCTGAGGTACGCGGATGCAGGACTCGCGTTGTCTCGGCGTTTCGGAGAGCGCGACTGGGAGTGGCAGTTCCTAGCCAACACCGTCGCGATCCACTATTGGATCGGGCGTTGGGACGACGCATTGACTACGGCAGAGGACATCCCGCGTCTAGAAGAGATCCCTGCCGCACGCTTCGCGTCGGTCGAGTTGCTTCTCGCGTTGCCTCCGCTTTTTATCGCTCGAGGCCAGATCGCCGAGGCGCGCAAGGTCGTCGATTCGTTCGAGGCCTTCGCGGGGTCGGCGGACGAGCAGGAGCGATCGTCGTACTTCGCCGGACTGGGGATCGTGCTCCGCGGCGAAGGCAACACCGAAGAGGCGCTGGAGGTTTGCGAAAAGGTGGTATTCGAACCCGGGTTGGGCGAAAGCTTCGCCGGCAGGAAGCTCGCCGTTGCCGAGGCTTTCGATGCGGCCGTAACGCTCGGGGCCTGGAAGCGCGCGGAGACCTTGAGGGCCTTCCTTCAGAACTTGCCTGCAGGGGCAAGCCCCCCTTACAACCCAGCTCAGATGGCGCGCTTCGACGCGATCATCAAAGCCCACGAGGGTTCACCGGAGACGGAGAACTCCTTTAAGCGAGCCGTAGGAGCGTTCCGGGAGATCCAGACCCCGTTCCGGCTCGGGGTGACGATCCTCGAATACGCGGAATGGCTCGCCGAGGCCGGTCGTCCGGACGAAGCATCGGTCTTGATCGATGAGGCCGATGGGATCTTCACGAGGCTCTCGGCGGAGCCCTGGGTGAAGCGTGCCGCCGGGGTCCTGTCGGGGTGGCATAGTCCTATGAGTTCCAGTTCTGGGTAGCGGTTCCGGGAAGTCGCGGGCAAGGGGGACCGGTTGGATCACGTTCAGATAAGCACGACCGTGAGAACCAAAGACGATGCGATGGCCATCGCGAAGAGCATCGTCGAGGCTCGACTTGGTGCTTGCGTCCAGGTCTTGGGGCCGATCACCAGCACCTATTGGTGGGACGGGCGCGTCCAGGTAGACGAGGAATGGACGTGCGTGGCCCGCACGATCGGGGAACTCACCGACCGGGTCCTGGAGCACATCTCGGACCTCCATCCGTACGACAACCCCGAGCTTGCCGTCGTGCCGATCGTCGGCGGAACGGATGAATACCTCGAGTGGATCAACGATGAGGTTTCGGCAGCGGTAAGGCGACCGGAAACTACGTAGCCGGTTCGAAACGAACGCGGCCCGCTTCGGCGTCCGCGGTAGCGACTCGCACGGTCACGTTCTCTCCGAGCGATCCGCAAGCACTGTCGCAGTGTGCGATGACGGCAGGTTCGTCCAACTGGATGGTCGTGGACTTCGTCCCCTCTTCGACCACTACTCCCTGGAAGGTCTCCCCGACGTGCGACGACAGCACCGCGGCCTCCACGAAGTCGACGACGCGCCGCTCGAGTTCGCCGTCCTTCCGATGGCCCTCCTTCAGCACCTCAGGCAATTTGGGGAGCGCGTCGCGTGCCCATTGCGGCGGTTGCGTGCCGGCACACAGGGCAAGCACGACCTCGTTCGCGTACCGATCGGCGAGCCGTCTAAGTGGAGCCGTGACGTGCGCGTATGCCGTTGCCAAAGCGTGATGTTGCGAGAGCTCTGGGACCTGCCCATCGAAGGCCGCGTAGCCCGCTCCGCGGAAGAGGCGAGTTGCTTGCGTCAGAAGCGCCGCCTCCGCAGGCTTCGCGGGATCGAGCTTGCCTATCACTTCGGGGTAGCCCGCTCCGTCCGGCCACTCGATACCCAACGCTTTGGCGTGGCGTCGTAGCCCCGCTACGACCTCCGGTTCCGGTGGCGGCATCGTGCGCAATAAACCGATCTTTCCGTCGAGCATGATCTTGGCTGCCGACATCCCGGTGAGCAGAGAGATCTGAGCGTTCCACTCCTCGACCGGAAGGGGAGCTCGATACCTCAGCTCGTAACCGTTGTCGGTGCGGTGCACTTCTTGCTCCGGCACTTCGAGATTCAGTCCTCCTCGTTGTCGCTGCACCTCGAGGCGCGCCAAGCCGATCTCTTTGAGCAGCGCGAGGGCCGGGAGCGTAGTGATCTCGTTTTGCGCTTCGTCGTAAGTCATCTGACGCCGACTGCGCACGGTGGCGCGACGCACGTCGACGGACTGTGGTGCCCCGGCAGCGTCGAGCTCGATGGTCCATAAGATCGACGGTCTGGTCTCGTTTGGAAGAAGGCTCGCCCCCCCTTCTCCGAGGGCCGGTGGGTACAGGCTCACGCGCGCGTCGGGCGAGTAAAGCGTTTGTGCACGCTTCCACGACTCGCGGTCGAGGGCCCCGCCCGGCTCCACGAACGCGCCAACGTCCGAGATCGCGTAATGCACCCGGTACAGGTCGTCGCTCTTCTCGGCGTGGAAAGCTTGATCGAGATCGCGGCTTCCCGGTGGGTCGATCGTGACGAAGTCGATATCCAGCGCGTCGACGCGGTCTGCCTCATGGAGCGGCTGTGAGACCGCTCGCTCCGCCTCGGCCTCGACATCGGGAGGAAACTCAGTCGGCAGGTGCATCGCGCGTCGTATCCGCTCGAACCCCGCCACTAAGTCGGTTGCGTCCGGAGCGACGCGCACGCGCCGGAACGTCACGAGTTGAGCACGGCCTCCGCCTCGATCTCCACCTTCCAGCGCGGGTCGAGCAGAGCCGCCACGACGACCATCATGGCCGCCGGTCTCGTCTC
>JAXDJP010000104.1:0-3904 GCA_034665645.1 Actinomycetota bacterium
GACAATGAACAGACGATGGGGATCTCAGATCGAGAGCTGGTGGAACGCATGGCTACAGGTGACCGCGACGCCCTCGAGATCCTCTATCGCAGACACGCTCCGTGGCTCGCTGGAAGGTTGTCGGGAATGACGTCATCGCGCGACCTCGCGGAAGAGGCTCTTCAGGACGGATTCATGAGCGCGTGGCGTGGCGCGAAGAGCTACAGAGGCGAAGGCGATGTGGGGGCATGGCTCTGGGGCATCACCCGGCGCAGGCTGTCATCGCTTGCGCGCGGCAGGAAAGAGCTGCCGATCACGTGGCCGACAGACGCGCCGGGAGCCGACGAAGCCGTTCTTTCTTACGACGAGGTCACGCGAGTTCGTCGTGTCATCGCGGAGCTTCCAACCGACCAACGTCAGGCGATCGAGAAGGTGGTCCTCGAAGAGCAACCGCTGGCCGAAGTGGCGGTCACGATGGGCGTTCCGGTGGGAACGCTAAAGAGCAGGCTTCACCGCGCACGTCTTCGCATCCGGTCGGAGATGGAGGCCTCGTGATCGAGCATCCGAGGGAACTGCTGCCTCTCATCGCGGAAGGGATGATCCCCGACGCCGAGATCCGTGGACACATCGAAGATTGCGACACATGCCGCGCCGCTCTCGACGCGCTGTTGCCCCTCGACCTCGGCTATGTCTGGACGAGCCTGCAAGCTGAGCTCGAAGCCCCGGCCCCCACATTCCTTGAACGCGCCTTGGGGCTCCTTGGGGTCGACCCCGCGCTGGCGCGCTTCGCGTCCGTTACGCCGACGTTGCGGGCTGCATGGATCCTCGCGTCGCTCGGCGTCTTCGCGATGGCGATGGTCCTCACGCTCACGGATAAGACTGCCCTCTCGCCCGTTCTCATCGTGGCGCCCGTCGTCGCCGCGGCTCTCGTCGCCTTCTCCTACGGCCCGACGGTCGAGCCTGCTTACGAGATCGTCGCGGCGACTCCTCTATCTCCCATCACTGCCTTGTTGGTACGCCTGACGGGAGTTCTCGCGGTCAACTCCGTGTTCGTCGGCGTCGCCGATCTCTTTTCGAACGGCGGACAGGGAGCACTCGTGTGGTTCCTACCCATGACTGCGGTTTCGCTCTTGTCCGCAGTCATCGCGGTCCGGACCCAGCCCATCGCGGGCGCGGCAGCCGGCATCGGGATGTGGTGTCTTCTCGTAGTCACCGCCGTCACGCTCGCGACCTCCCCCGCCGGAGTTCTGTGGGGCGAGGCCAGTCAGCTTCTGTACGGGGTGGTCACCGCGGCCTGCCTCGCGATCTTGATCCAGTGGGTGCGAAGCGGCACGCGGTTGTCGCTCGACCAAGTGGCATAGGGGGGACCGATGCAGATCGAGCTGAACAACGTGGTCAAGAGCTACCGGACTGCTCGTGCGCTAGACGACGTCACCGTCGACCTGGGGTCCGGAATCACGGGCCTTCTCGGTCCCAACGGTGCCGGCAAGACAACTCTTATCAGGATCCTCGCGACGCTGATGTCGCCAACGAAAGGAACCGTGCGGATCGGCGGCTTCGACCCGCAAGACGCGCGACAACGCCTCGAGGTGCGGCGCAGGCTCGGATATCTACCGCAAGAGCTCGGGCTCTACCCGCGCTTCACCGTCTTCGAGTTCGTCGACTACATAGCGATGCTGAAAGAGCTAAACAACAGACGAGACCGGCATCAGAAGGTGATGAACGCGCTGATGGCCGTGGGGCTCGAGGATCTCGCGCGGCGCAAGATCAAGACCCTTTCCGGAGGTATGGCACGCCGGGTTGGTATCGCGCAGGCGCTCGTTGCAGACCCCGACCTCATGCTGTTCGACGAACCGACGGTCGGTCTCGACCCCGAGCAGCGCGCTCGGTTCCGCGAGCTGATCGCGGGCCTCGGCCAGGAACGTCAGGTCATCTTGTCGACGCACCTCGTCGAGGACGTGGCGGCGATCTGCACCTCGGTCGTCGTCCTGTGGGAAGGAAAGGTTCTCTTTCACGGAACGCCTGCCGCACTGCGCGCCGAGGCCGAGGGCCTCGTGTGGTCCTCCCCCGCCCCGGAGAAGGACGCGCTTGTCTCGTGGCGCACCGAGTCGGGGAAATTCCGCGTTATCGGAGCGAAACCATCGCACGACGCTACGCCGGTCGATCCCACCGTCGAGGACGGATACCTCTACATCACATCGGCTGCGCGCTTGAAGGTCGCCGCGTGAGATCCCTTATCTGGGTCGAGGCCAAGAGGGCCGCGCGGTCGCCACTCCTATGGCTCGGAGTCGCCCTCGTAACGCCCTTCGTATGGCTGAACCTGAACGGGTACTGGCCGATCGTGCCCCGCGCCGTCGAGCACGCGTACGGCGGGATCGCGGTGCTCGCCGGGTTTGCAACTCTCACCGGGGCTTGGGTCGGCTTGCGGGACATCCGGGCGGGGGCCGAATCACTGATCGCCTCTACGCCCGCCGCCCAGAAAGCAAC
Source organism: Actinomycetota bacterium (assembly GCA_034665645.1). GTDB lineage: Bacteria > Actinomycetota > CADDZG01 > CADDZG01 > WHSQ01 > JAUJNU01. The sequence continues at coordinate 2,467 of JAXDJP010000104.1, forward strand.
GCTCGTACCTGCCCGCATGCTCGCCCTCGCCCTCGGTGCGTTCGTAACCGGACTCGCCGCGTTCGGCGCCGCGATCGCAGTGGCCAAACTCCGAGGAGCGCTGGGCTCTCCTTCGTTGGACCTCATCCTCGACGCCTCCTTCTTCGTGGCCGGCGCTGCTTGCGCGGGCTTCGCCATCGCGTACTTCACTCGCTCGAGGGCGGTGTGCCTTCTCGTGGGACCGTTGCTTGCAGCGCTCGACGTCATCGTGGTCAACCGCCTCGCTTCGAGTTATCGATCGGCGATGTGGCTCGTCCCCAACCCACGGACCCCCCAACGCTTTCCGACGATCGGTTACCTGCCGGACATCTTCGTGCGGCACACCTTGTATGTCCTCGCGTTGACGGCGATCTTGTTCGGCGCGGTGTGGTTGAAGGACTCAATCAGGACCCAGGCCCATCGGGCGACGGCGATCTGCGTACTTCTCGTGACTTTGGGGAGTGGAACCGCGCTGGCGTCGGGTACGTGGCTCGCCCACCAGCCGGTCTCGTACGCGGTATTCGGCACGCGGCCCGATCAATGGCTCCCTATGGATGGGCGCACCTCGACGTACAAGAAGATGGGCCAGTTCCAGCGTAAGTTCGGAGTCTTCGCCGACGACGGGTCGGCCAGCGAGTGCGCCTCCGAGGGATCGTTCGAAGTTTGCGTCTTCCCGGAGTTCGGCGAGCGATTCGCACGCGACATGGCCGATGTGATGACCATCCTGGAGCCCTTCGCGGACTTTCCCGATTTCCCGCACAAGCTCCGGATGGTTCCGGAGATCAGCTTCGCCGACTGCGTGGGCGTCGGTGGACTCACCTCAGGGGACTCCGAATATCTCCTCTCGTCTCAGAACGTTACGGACGTTCGCGAGGAATGGGAGTTCACGCCGGAGGGAGTCTTCCGCTGCAGTCTCTACGGACGGAGGATGCTCTCGACTCCGGCCAAGGATGCGGTCAACGCTTGGTATGGCAGCACCTTCGGCGCCTACCCGAGCATGCGGGGGGGCTACTACACCAAGAACAGGCTGCAGAGGCGGACGACGAACTTGATGCTCGCGCTTGAACCAGATGAAGTCATCACGCGCCTCCGACCCATTTGGGCCGACCTCCAGAAGGGCAACTTCTACCTTCCAGGACTCGAACGAGTGATGAGTCGGTGAGCACCGCCATCACACGGATCGGCCCACTCACGTTGTTGCGGTACAGGTTCCAGCCGCTTCGCCCGTTGCTACTGGTCGGGGGTTGGGCTCTTGCAACGGCGGTGGGGTTCTTGATCGTCCCCGGCCGCCCCGCGCTACCACCCGCGATCTTGGAGGAAAGCACGACCCTGTTGCCTCTGCTCGTCCTCGCGGTGGGATTCGGGGTTGGCTGCGCGTTCATCGTCGGAAGCGATGTCGACCCGGCAGAAACCGTGCTGC
>JAXDJP010000105.1:0-2980 GCA_034665645.1 Actinomycetota bacterium
TCCGTAGACGATGCCGATGATGGCGAGGGTCATGATGAACGGCACGAACCCACGCGCCGCGTCGGGGAACAGTGGTATGGCGAAGCGCAGGAGCCCGTACGCACCCATCTTCAGCATGACGCCGGCCAGCATCACGGAGCCCGCAGTGGGGGCCTCGGTGTGCGCGTCGGGCAGCCACGTGTGCAACGGAACCAAAGGCACCTTCACTGCGAACGACGCGAAGAACCCAAGGAACAGCCATCGCTGGGTGTTCAACGCTAGAGGGGTCCCCAGGAGATCTTGGAAGCCGAACGTATGAGGGTTGGACGAAGCGAAGTACAAGAAGATGATCGCCACCAACATGAGCAGCGAGCCCGCGAGCGTGAACAGGAAGAACTTCATCGCCGCGTAGATGCGTCGTCCGTAACCCCAGATCCCGATCAGGAAATACATCGGAACCAGCGTCACTTCCCAGAACAGGTAGAAGAGGAAGAGGTCGAGGGCCGAGAACACTCCAAGCATCCCGGTCTCGAGAGTCAGCAAGAAGATGAAGTAGGGCTTGACGCGGCTCTCCATCGACCACGAGGCCAGCACGCAGAGCGGCATCAAGAACGTGGTCAGCATGATCATCCACAGGCTCAGACCGTCGATGCCCGTGATGTACCGGATCCCCCAGCTGGGCACCCAATCCGCCGTCGTGCCGAGTTGGAATCCTGCGGTGCCCGTCTCGAAGCTCCCGAGGACGCCCAGCGAAAGTCCGAACACCGCGAGGGTCGCGGCGAGAGCGGTCCAGCGGATCGCGTTCGAGCGCTCCTTCGGGATGAGACCCACGAGCAGCGCGCCCACGAGCGGAGCGAAGATGACGACGTCGAGGATGTTCATGAAAGCCCGATCCGCGCCGCGAGCGCCGACAGAACGAGGACGACGCCCAGCAAGAAGATCGCCGCGTAGTTACGGACATATCCCGTCTGGACGCGTCGCAGCCCCTCCGAAGAACCGCCGATGAACCAACCGCTGCCGTTCACGACACCATCGATCACGCGGGCGTCGATCGAATAGGCCGCGAAGTTGGCGAGATCCTTGCCCGGAAGAACGAAGGCCCGGCCGTAGAGCTCGTCGACGTAGAACTTGTTGCGAGCGACCTCGATGAAGCGGTCGAGCCAGCTACCGCGTCGAAGCCGGCCCCGCAGGTCCGTTCCGCGTTCGGTGAGGTAGAAGAACCGCGCCAGTGCGATCCCGGCGAATGCCACCAACAAAGCGGCCCCCCCGAGGATCCACGGCACCAACCCTTCGGGGACCGCGGTCTCGCCGAGCGCGGGCTCGAGGAAATGCTCTAGCCAGAGGGAGCCGGGAAGGTTGATGACTCCTGCCCCCACCGCGCCGACCGCCAACGCCACCAAGGGAACGGTCATGGTCCACGGGGATTCATGAGCGTGGACGCCTTCGGGAACCTTCACTTCGCCTTCGAAGACACGAAGGTAGAGACGCGACATGTAGAACGCCGTCAGGAACGCGGTGAACACGCCGATCGCCCACAAGATGTATTGGCCTTCGTGCCAGGCCGACGCAAGGATCGCGTCCTTCGAGAAGAAACCGGAGAACGGAACTATCCCGCTGATGGCGAGCCAGCCCGCCATGAACGTGAGGCCGGTGATCGGCATGATCTTGCGCAGGCCACCCATCTTGCGCATGTCCGTCTCGCCGCCGAGCGAATGCATCACCGAGCCGGCTCCCATGAACATGAGCGCCTTGAAGAACGCGTGCGTGATGAGGTGGAAGATCCCCGCCGAGTAGGCACCGACTCCGTTCGCTAAGAACATGTATCCGAGCTGCGAAACGGTCGAGTACGCGAGTACTCGTTTGATGTCGTATTCGGTCGCAGCCATCAACGCGGCCCACAAGGCGGTGAGAGCGCCGACCCATGCAACTACCGTTAACGCGAGCCCGCCCGACGCCTCGAACACCGGGTGGAGACGCGCCACGAGATAAACGCCCGCCGTCACCATCGTCGCGGCGTGGATCAAAGCGGACGCGGGTGTGGGCCCCTCCATAGCGTCCGGCAACCAGACGTACAGAGGGATCTGGGCACTCTTGCCGGTCGCCCCTCCGAGCAGCAACAGCGCCGCCAACGTCGCGATCCCCGCCGTCATACCTCCGGCCGCGTCGTTGATCTGCCCCAAGCCGAGACCGCCGACGGTAACGGCGAGAAGAAGGATCCCGAGCAGGAACGAGAAGTCTCCGATGCGGTTCACGAGGAACGCTTTCTTCGCTGCGTCCGATGCCGTCTTGCGTTCGAACCAGAACCCGATCAACAGGTACGAGCAGAGGCCCACTCCTTCCCACCCGACGTAGAGCAAAAGGAGGTTGTCGGCGAGAACCAGCAGCAGCATCGAGAACGCAAAGAGGTTCATGTAGACGAAGAAGCGCGGGAAACGCGGGTCGTCGCGCATGTAACCGATCGAATAGAGGTGGATCAAGGTGCCGACGCCGGTGACGACGAGGACCATGATCGCGGAGAGCTCGTCTACGAGGAAGTCCGCCCCCACGTGAAAGCCTCCGACGCTGATCCAATCGAAGAGGTGCACGGAGATCGACCTGGCGTGCTCCGGCTGGGAGTGCAGGTCGAGAAACATGAAGATCGCACCGAGGAAGGCCCGCCCCATCGCCGCGGTTCCGATGATCCCGGCCCAGGCGTTCGTTTTGAACCCAAAGATCTTGCGCGAGTGAAGCCACTTTCCAAAGAAAAGCAGCACGATCGCCGTTGTAAGCGGCGAGAAGATGATCGTTGCGGACTCGCCGAGGAAGTCCGGGCCGGGGATGCTTGGATTCATCTGCCGGCCGCTACCACTTCAGCAAGTTGACATCGTCGACGTTCGCCGAGGCTCTTCGACGGCATATCGCCACGATGATGGCGAGTCCCACGACGACCTCCGCCGCAGCAACAACGAGAACGAAAAAGACGAGCACTTGTCCGTCGAGGTTCCCTCTCACGCGCGCGAAG
>JAXDJP010000106.1:0-3028 GCA_034665645.1 Actinomycetota bacterium
AAGAAAGAACAGGACGGTGTCATCCCGGATGGAGTCCAGATGGTTGCCGGTCATCAGTTCTCACCGAAAACGATCACGGTGACCGCCGGGGAGGCGCTGAATTTCACAAACGCCTCGGCCGAGTCCCACACCGTTACCGCTTACGAGGATTCGCTTCCTAAGGGGGCCGAATATTTTGCGAGCGGGCTCGCACTGAGCGAGAAGGAGGCACGCAATACCCTCGAGGGAAGCTTGATAGGGGCCGGCGCGACGTTCACGGTGACGCTCGACAAGCCCGGGACCTACCAGTACTTCTGCGTGCCTCATGAATCCGACGGGATGAAGGGGACCATCGTCGTGCTGCCCAAGAGTTCCTCTCCCTAATTCGAGAAGAACAGGAACCGGATCGCGACGGCCAGTAAGAACGCGCCGAAGATCTTCGTCAGCACCTTGTTATCTAAGCCCAAGGCGACCGCCGACCCGATGGGCACGGAGATCGCGAGTCCCAACGCGATCGCGGCAGCGGCCTTCACGTCGACGTCTCCGTGACGTGCGTAGTTGAGCACGCCGAAGATCGCGACGGGGAGCAGCAGCGACGCAAGCGATGTGCCGACGGCTCGATGGATCGGGAACTCGAGCAGGAGCACCAGGGCGGGGACGATGACGATGCCACCGCCGACCCCGAACATCCCGGACATGATGCCCGCAGCGAGTCCCACTGCGGCCGCGATCGCCAGATCCATCGGGTCAGAGTAAGTGAGGAGGCATGTGGCGCGTCGGGCGCTACTGTGACCGGCATGCAAGCAACCGCGCTATCGATACTTTGCGACGGTCGCCGTCTATCGGGCGGGGCCGAGGTCCCGGACGATCCGAAAGGGTTGGTTCTGCTGCTCCACGGACTCCCATCGATCTCGCCGCCGGCCGCCGACGACATGGGCTACCCGGGCCTCGCCAAGACTTTCGCCGACGCCGGGTGGATCGGAGCGTGGGTGGACATGCGAGGGGTGCGCGGCTCCAAGGGCGACTTCTCGATCCAGGGGTGGGTCAGGGACGCGCAAGCGGCGCTCGACGCGGCCCGCACGATCGAAGGCGCAGGGTCTCTCCCCGTCGCTGTCGTTGGTTCGTCTGCAGGTGGAGCGGTCGCTACCGAGCTCGTGCGACGTGGCGCGCGCGTAGATGCGCTCGTCTTGCTCGCCGCGCCGGCCGAATGGATCTCGTTCGCCGGGAAACCCGAGGAAGGGCTGCGTCGCGTAACGGAAGACGCAGGTCTTACCGTCGCTCCCGAATCGATCGAGGATCCCGCGGCGTGGGCCGCCGAATTCGACGAAGTGTCGACCGCTCGGTCGATCTCGGGCGTTACCGTTCCAACGCTGATATTGCATGGCACCGCCGACGATGTCGTGCCGGTAGATCACGCGACACGCATCGCGGACCGTTCGCGACACGCCGAGACGCGCATCATCGAGGGGGCCGGCCACCAGTTGAGACGAGATCCGGAAGCAGTGAGCTTCGTGTTCGACTGGCTCGAGCGCAACCTCCCCAAGTGACGTCGGGGGTCGCCGGTCTCGTACTGCTCGGTTTTGCAGCGGTGGTCTTGCTCGCCCTAGGAGTCGGGCTAGACACCGGATCGTTCGTCATCGCCGGGTTCATCTTTGCTTTTGGAGCCCTCGCCATAGCCGTCACGCGCAAGGCTCGCGCCGGGGGCATTGCCCCGGGACGTTGCGCTGCTTGCGAGGGGTTGATCTCACCGAACGCTCCGTACTGCAAACACTGTGGCGCCCCCACGTAATCGGTGGAGACATGGGTCCCGGTTCTCGTCGGCTTCGCCCTCGCTTTCATAGCCACTCCTGCGGGCGTGTCGGGCGCGTTTCTACTCGTCCCATATCTCGTAAGCGTGGTGGGGATCGCGTCGCCATCCGCCAGTGCGACGTCGCTCCTGTTCAACACGTTCTCGACACCGGGCGGGATCTACCGCTTCGGTCGGCAAGGTGCGCTCAACTGGAAACTGTCCAGGCTGGTGATCGCGGGCACCGTCCCCGGAGTCATCGTCGGGGCCGTTCTACGCGTGAACGTCTTCGAGACTCCGCAAACGTTCAAAGCATTCATGGGAGTCATCCTTCTGTTGCTCGCGCTCAAGATGTGGTTCGAGATCGCCAATGTCGTCGTCCCCCGGAAGAGACCCTTCTCCGCTCGACTCGTCATGGGCGTGGCAGTCATCGTCGGCGTCATAAGTGGCATCTACGGAACGGGTGGAGGTTCCTTGATGGCGCCTTTCTTGGTCGCGGTCATGGGGCTGTCCGTGATGTCGGTGCGAGGAGCCACGCTCACGAGCACGTTCATCACCTCTATCGCGGGAAGCATCGCCTTCTTCATCCTTGGGACACACGCGCGGTGGGATCTCGCGGTGTTATTCGGCATCGGCGGTGCGTGCGGAAGTTACTTGGGAGCGCGGGCCAAAAGGTTCGTTTCCGAACGGATCGTCAAAGGACTGCTCGCAGTGCTGGCCTCACTCCTAGGGATCAACTACGTCCTGCAAGGCCTAGGCATCATCTAGGCCGTGCGTCACAGAAGCGAGGACTGGTTGTCTGGTGCGCGTTTGCGGCCGGACGACTTGGTTTCGTCCTCGGCCGGATATTCGACGATCGCGACCACCCGGGTGGCCATGAAACGGCCGGATCGCACGACGTTTCCCGACCTCGTCATCTCGGAGACCTCGACGACGCCGCGTGAATTCGACACCTCGACGCGACGGCCCGCTTTGGTCGCGATTATGTCGAAGGTCTTGGTCCCGTCGCCGGTGTCGACGACGACCTCAACTCGGTCGCCACGCATATAGCCAAGTGTAGTGTCAGCAGCAAAACATCCACATCTGGGAGGTAGTCGTGGCGCAGGGGTCGGAGTCGTTCGATCTCGTCATCTTGGGCGGGGGCAACGCCGGGTATTCCGCTGCTTTTCGGGCGCGGGCGCTCGGGTTATCGGTTGCGATGGTCGAGAAGGACAAGGTCGGTGGCACGTGCCTGCATCGGGGGTGCATCCCGACGAAAGCCCT
>JAXDJP010000107.1:0-3640 GCA_034665645.1 Actinomycetota bacterium
ACGCCGATGCCCAGTTTCGCTCCGGTCGCGGCGAGGTGGCGGTCGAGCCATTGCTCTTGACGCGGGTTGCCCAGTCCCACCATGACGATGTCGGGACTGGCGGCCCGGATGTCTTGCGCCACGAGGCCTTCCTCTTCCGGCGCGAAGTACCCATTCCTGGTCCCGGCGATCTCGAGGCCGGGGATGTCTCGACGAACGATCTCGGCGGCATGTTCCGCAACTCCCGGTTTCGCACCGAAGAAGAACACCGACCAACCTCGCTCGGCCGCTCGCCTCAGGAGAAGCGGGCTGAAGAAGTTCCCGTTCAGGTCGAGCGGAAACCGACTCCCTTTGACGCGCGCTCCAAGCATCACGCCCTTGCCGTCGTTCAAAACGAGATCGGCGCGCCGCAGGACGTCACGGTAGGCAGGATCCGCGGTTGCGAGGTTCACCGTGTGAACGTTCGCGTGCACGACGAAGCCGGGTTCATCCCTCTCGATCAAACGCTCGATCTCGGCCAACGCACCGGCCGCATCGAGCGTCGAGAACGGGACGCCGAGCATCTCTAAGGTGGGGGTCTGGCGTTGCACGGCGAGAGTATGCCAGCCCTCCGGAGCGAGCGGCCGGGTCGTCCACCCAAGCTAAACTCCCTCGCCACATGGCAGACACCCCGAAGATCGTCATCATCGGCGCCGGCCCGTGCGGGCTGGGCGCGGCCCGGGAGCTCAAGAGGCTCGGCTACAGCAACTGGAAACTGATGGAGCGCTCCCCGCTCGCGGGGGGGCACGCAGGCTCTGAGGTCGACCCGGCCGGGTTCACGTGGGATCAGGGTGGCCACGTCGTCTTCTCCCACTACGGCGAGTTCGACAAGATCCTCGACGAGGTCATGGGCGAGGAGGTCTACCACCACGAGCGCTCGTCCTACATCCGTTTCGATGGTCGTTGGGTCCCCTACCCGTTCCAGAACAACCTTCGCTACCTTCCGCCCGAGGTCGCGTTCGAGTGTGTCGAGGGTTTGATCGCGGCCCCCGGTGGCAACACCGACATGGACTTCGGAACATGGATGCAGGCGATCTTCGGAGAAGGGATCACCAAACACTTCATGCGCCCCTACAACTTCAAGGTGTGGGCGACTCCTCCCGATCGCATGCAGTCCCAGTGGATCGGAGAGCGAGTCAGCGTCGTCGACTACAAACGCGCGCTGCGCAGTCTGATCTTCGAGGAGGACGACGCGGCCTGGGGGCCCAACAACCTCTTCATGTTCCCGGCGCAGGGAGGCACCGGTGAGATCTACCGTCGTCTCGCCGAAACGCTTACCGATCACATCACCTACAACCGCGACCTCATCTCGGTCGACGCCGATGCGAAACGACTCCGTTTCGCAGACGGAAGCGAAGAGGATTACGACACCCTCATCTCGACCGTGCCGATCGACAAGTTGGTGCGCAGCCTCGATCGTTGTCCCGATCGCGTTCACGCGTCGGCCGAGGACCTCGAACACAACGGCGTTTACATGGTCGGCATCGGGTACGAGACGCCTTTGAAAGACGACAAGTCGTGGCTGTACTTCCCCCAGGATCACGCGCCCTTCTATCGGGCGACGAACTTCGCCAAGTACGCGCCGGCGAACGTCCCCGACTCCGACACCGCCAAATACTGCGCGTATATGACCGAGGTCTCCTATTCGCCATACAAGCCGGAGCCCAGGGAGGGCCTCGAGGACCGGGTCGAGGAAGGCTTGCGAGCCGCCGGGGTGATCGAGGGCCGGCCCGAGGTCGCGTCGATGCACGTGATCGACATCGACTACGCCTATCCGGTCCCGACCCTGAAGCGCGACCCAGCCCTCCACACGATCCAGCCGTGGCTCATGGAGCAAGGCATCTACTCCCGAGGTCGCTTCGGCTCGTGGAAGTACGAGATCGGCAACATGGATCACGCCGTAAAGATGGGCATCGACGCGGCCCGTCTCGTCGCCGAGGGAACGCCTGAAGAGGTCTGGACCCTCTAGGTAGCCGGCTCTAACTAGTCCTTCGGGACCCCCTGATCGTTGCCGCTCTGGTTGTCAAAAACAGTCATTTTTGGCCATTCCGCCCGAGCCCTCCCATCGCTAGCCTGAAGCCGGACAAATGGGATAGCTGCGGGCTTCAGCCGCGCCCCCTCAGATGCCGATAGGTAGTTAAACCAGGACGAAAGGGACGGGCAAACATGACCAAAGTACAGAGCCGAGCTCGACAGGGCATAGCGGGAGTCGCTGCTGCAGGGCTTCTGGCCCTCGGTCTCGCGACCGCCCCAGTACAGGCCGCAGCCACGCCTCCCCGTCAGATCGTGACGGTGATCGCGAACGTCAACAAGGCGTACGGCGGCATCCACGAGGGCAAGTCGATCCACGACATGAGTTCGATCAAGGCGTTCGTTACCCGCGCCGTCCAGATGACCCCGTCTGCTCCCGACGTGGTCTTGCTGCAGGAGCTCCGCAAGGAGGGCGCTGCGGCGGCCGCCAAGTCCTTCACGAACAAGACGGGTGACAAGTACATCGTGGCCGTCGGGCCGCCCCGGAACCACCCGACGCTCGACTACGCCGCGAAGCAGATCCACACCGAGACGGCCATCCTCCTCAACACGGCCAGCATGGAGAAGTCGTCCGGCGGGGGCTTCATCAAGTCCAGCTACACGCATGCCGAAGGTTCGGGCGGGAAGATCAAGGTCAAGAAGAACGCCTTCGTGCTTGCGACCCAGAAGAGCAGTGGGCTGACGGTCGCTCTCGCCAGTGTTCACTACACGCCGGTGGGGGACCTCAAGTCCAAGGCCGTTTCGGACCGCCTGCGAGGTGAATGGTCCAAGCAGATCGCGACCACGCTGCACAACAAGTACCCAACTGCCGGCCTTACGAACATCGGTGGCGACTTCAACACGATCCGCTGCTTCTCGGGAGCCTTCAAGAGCTGCAAGGAGGCCGCTTTCTGGAAGTACCTCTCCACTCATGGCTTCGTTGACTCCCTGTACGTGCTGCCCCAGCCGGGCGGCGGCGGCGCAGAGAGCTGCATGACGAGGGCCACCGGTGTTGACTTCGTATTCAGCACCGGCAACCCCCAGGCGGGCGGCATCGACACCCACGGTGGCTACTCCGACCACAAGCTGCGCTGGGTCAAGAACGTCGCTGCGCCATACGCACCCTGCTAAACAGCTAACGAGCAGATCGCTTCGGGAGTGAGTCAAGGCTCACTCCCGAAGTAGTCTCCCTGGCTGGAAACTCAGCCGACCCACGGAGACCTATGAGCAAGCCGAACGTTCTGATGTTGGTCGTCGACTCGCTACGAGCAGACGCCATCTGGGGCAGACACGTTGCCACCCCCAACATCGACGCGTACGCCGCTCGCGGTACGGCGTTCCACCAATGCGTTTGCACGACCACTACGACGACTCCGTCGTTCTCCTCCATGCTCACCGGGTGCTATCCCCCCAAGCACGGGGTGCGGGGGCTCCAGGGGTACCGCTTATCGACTGCCCGCCAGACGATGGCGGAGGCGTTCAAGGCCGCCGGCTACGAGACGCACGCCGAGGTCACCGGCCCCCTGTTGCCCGAGACGGGCATCATCCGCGGGTTCGACGACGCACATCACCGGCAGGCCTACAAGGTGCCGTTCTTCGGCTGGCGCGACGA
>JAXDJP010000108.1:0-9375 GCA_034665645.1 Actinomycetota bacterium
GAACGATCCGCTCCACGCTGGGGATCATCCTCTCGGAAGGCCCGTGGCTGGAGGATGGTCGAACCCGCATGATCAGCGCCGGCGAGGAGACGAGATGGGCTCCGATGCCTCCCCCACTGGGACCGAAGCGTGCGGTTTCGTTCCCGCTGGCGTTAGGCCATCTCGCGCCGCGACATCTCGAGCTGCGGGCCCTTCGCCTCTACGCGACCGCAGGCGCCGTCGAAGCTGGTGGGATGAGGTTTGGGATGCCGTTCCTCCGTTGGGCCTTCGACTCTCCCGTGAGGCCGTGGATCGACAAGATCGTGGATCGGGCTCCAGAAGGGCCGACCGAGGACCAGCGCGAGCGCAGCAGGTGGACGATCCTTGCCGAGGCGAGATCGGGATCGGAATGGCGGAACGTAACCCTTCAAGGAACGGACTACTACGGGCTAACGGCCGAAACTCTCACCGCCGCCGCGATTCAGATGAGCGCAGACGGGTACGACGTGTCGGGTGTCGTCGCCCCGGTCGAGGCTACGGGGTTGAACGTTCTGTTAGACGAGCTTTCGAAGCACGGGGTCTCGATCGAGACCTACGCACCGGTATAGGAAGGAAGGCGATGGGCGCACGTTTGGTTTACGGGAAGGTCGTCGACCGAGACACCTTCATGAAGCGTGGAGCGAAGGTCTCTCCGCATACGGAGAGCCGCGTGCTCTTGGCGGAGGATCCCGGCCCCGCGGGGGCGTTCCTCGTTCTCCGCGCGTGGACCGATCATCACGGAACGTTCACCGAGCAGTGGCGGATCGAGGGATCGGGCGGAGGTGTCGTCTACGAAAGCGTGCCGAGAGAACTCCACCTGGCGACGGCGGCCCATACCGAACATCTAGAAGACGAGGTCGTCGACCTCGAGTTCCAGTACGCGGCGGACGATTACAACGCCGTTTTCTTCCTCGACGACCGTGAGGTCGCCAGGGTCACTTTCGCCGTGCAAACGCAAGACTCGCGGAACGGTGGCTGACGCCGGCCGCAATCACCATGTGATCGTTTGTGGAGGCGGACCGGCCGGGTTGGCCGCCGCCATGTGGCTGGGCCGCTATCGCAGAAAGACACTCCTGATCGACGGCGGTCATCAGCGGAACCTTCCTGCGGCGAGGTCTCACGGATACCTGACGCAGGATGGGGCAACGCCGGCCGACATCTTGAGCGCGGCTCGTAAGGACGTCGCGCGGTATCCCACCGTCACGACGCTGGAGGGAGCGGTTGCCGAGATCGCCGCGACGGACGACGGATTCGTTGCCCAGATAGACGGCGTCGAACACCGCGCCCGCCGGATCCTGTTCGCGACCGGGGTCGAGGACTCGTTTCCCGACGTGCCCGGTTTCGACGGCCTCTATGGAAAGTCGGTCTTTCACTGTCCGTGTTGCGACGGGTACGAGGCCCGCGACAAAGACGTAGTTGCTATCGGGTGGGGCGAGCACGTCGCCGGCTACAGCCTCGACCTGCTGGATTGGGGAGCTCGCGTCACGGTTCTCACGAACGGTGAGCGCTGGGAAGGCGACGGTGCTTGCTCGACCGCTCTCCGGCGACATCGTGTCGAGGTGTCCGAGGAACCGATCCGCGAGTTCACGACGGCCGATGACGAGATGCGCGGGGTGACGCTCGCCTCGGGACGATTCGTTCCGGCCGCGCTGGCTTTCTTCTCGATCGCCCACGTTCCTCGGACGAGCCTCGCGCGGCAGCTCGGGTGCCGGCTCGACGACGACGGCTACATCTCGACCGACGAGCACGGCGCCACGTCGATCACCGGGGTCTATGCGGCGGGAGACGTCACGCCCGGAGAGCAACTCGTGCAGGTGGCGGCGGCGCAGGGAGCGGTCGCCGGCATCGCCTGCGCTATGTCTCTCAGAGGCGAAGACGCTCCCGAGGGGACACCTCCCCCCGGCCCCGACCCAGAGAAGGAGATCGAGGGAGCAGCTCCCGACCCACCCAAGCTGTAACCGAAGACGCTCCCCCGGTGTCAAAAGATGCATCGGGCGGATAGGCCGCTCGGCAAGATGGAGGTGTTGGCGGTGTACGAGTTCGCAATCGTGGTTCTGCTCGGGATCGGTACGTTCAAGTTGGTCGACATGCTTAACGAGTACGTGGACCTTGCGAAGGTTCAGTCGCTCCTGACGATCGCGCTCGGCGCGCTCGTTGCCTGGGCCCTCGAGTTCTCACTGTTCGCCCAGTGGAACATCCCCGTCCGCTCCGACGTGATGGCTTACATAGGTACCGGCCTCATGATCGCAGCCGCCGGCTACGCGGTACCTCAGGTCTTCGAGCACGTCGCGGAGATCATCGGGCATCGCAGAGGTAGTCACCTCTCGCAAGCCGCTTAACACTCGCTGCAGACCGAACGAGTCAGGAGAGCCCCCGCTTCGGCGGGGGCTCTTTCGTTATTGCGGCCGGGTTAGTCTCCCCGCATGCCAAACGTCACGGTTAACGGAACGAACCTCAGTTACTCCGATTCGGGTGGAGAAGGGACCGCCGTTCTCCTCCTTCCAGCGTTCCCGCTGAATTCGAAGATGTGGGAGCCGCAAGTAAGCGAGCTCGGAGAGCGCTACAGGATGATCACTCCCGACCTCAAAGGGTTCGGAGCGTCCGACGCACCCGAAGACCCGAGCGGCTACTCGATGGACTCGTACGCCGACGACTTGAGCGGCCTCCTGGACGAGTTGGGACTCGATCGGGTCGCCGTCGTCGGCCTCTCGATGGGTGGCTACGTCGCCTTTTCGATGCTGCGACGAAACCGGAAGCAGGTGCGGGCCCTCGTCTTTGCCGACACCCGGGCTGAGGCCGATCCTCCCGAGGGCGTCGCGAAACGCACGGGCCAACAAGAGCAGATCCGGAAGGACGGAACGGCCGGACTGATCGAGGCGCTTTCGGGCGCGCTGCTCGGCGCGACAACGAAAGAGAAACGTCCCGAGGTCGTCGAACGCGCGAAAACGCTCATGGACAATCCGGCCGCCGGTTTCATCGGTGCCCTCGAGGCGATGAAGAAGCGCGTCGATTCGACCGATGACCTGGCGCGGATCGACGTCCCGACCCTTGTGATCGTCGGCGAGGAAGACGGGGTGACGCCTCCAGACGCAGCTCGCAGGATCCACGAACACGTGGGGGGATCGCGTCTTGTCACGATCCCCGAGGCAGGTCACCTGTCCAACCTGGAAGCGCCCGAGGCATTCAACGCCGCGCTGGGAGAGTTCCTGGACTCTCTGTAACTCATTCGCGATACCGCGCGGTCGCGCGGAAATCCGCGGTTTTCGTCCGCCACCCTTCTAGGGTTCGCGTATGGCAACACTTCTGAAGCTCTCCCCTTCGAGCGCCACGGATTTCAAAAGCTGCCCGCAGCTCTTCAAATACCGAGCGATCGATCGGCTGCCCGAACCGGTTTCGGGCGCGGCGGCGCGCGGCTCGCTGGTGCATGCCGTCCTCGAGCGACTTTTCGAGGAACCTCCCCACCTCAGGACGCCGGAGCGAGCGGAGGATCTGTTGATCTCGCTGTGGCACGAGGTCCGCACGAATCCCGAGATCCGTCCCGAGGGCATGGACTTCCCGGATGAATCTCCCTGGCTCGCGCAGGGCCGCGCTCTCCTCCGGAACTACTTCAAACTCGAAGACCCGAGTCAGCTGGAAGCGAGTCAGCTCGAGTGGTGGGTCGAGTACGAGTTACCCGACATCCATCTGCGCGGCATCATCGACCGGCTGGAAGAAGCCCCGGATGGATCGTGGATCCTGACCGACTACAAAACCGGACGGATCCCCGGGGAATCGCGCGAACACGCCGCCTTCTTCGGACTTCGGTTCTACGCGCTCGTGTGCTGGCGCGCATTCGGCGTCATCCCCAAAGAGATCAGGCTCGTCTACCTCAGCGATCCGGCCGTACTGACGCTGAATC
The DNA here is from genome assembly GCA_034665645.1 of Actinomycetota bacterium. GTDB lineage: Bacteria > Actinomycetota > CADDZG01 > CADDZG01 > WHSQ01 > JAUJNU01. The sequence goes on from JAXDJP010000108.1 coordinate 3,917, forward strand.
CGCACGAGGGGATGCTGCTCGCGTTCGAACGACAGATGCTGGCCTTGGGGAAAGCGATCAAGCGAGCCTCGGATCTCGACGACTGGCGAACGCGGCCAACGCCCTACTGCATGTCCTGCTCGTTCCAGAATCTCTGCCCCGCGTGGGTGCAGACCTCAGAGGACGCGCACGACTCCAAAGACGCCTAAACCCGGGCCCTCTTCAGGGCTTCTTTGAATTCCTTCGATCGGAACCGGCCGGGTTGCACGTCGGCGGCATGAGCGAGGGCCGCCTCCAACGCCAGTTCGGTCGCGGCGACCATCGCCCGCTTGTTCGCGACGACGCCATCCCGTGGGTGCCGCAGGATCTCGCCGGCGAGCGCCTCGGCTTCCTCTAGCAATCGAGCCGGCGGTACGACCCGGTTGACGAGCCCGGCGGCGAGCGCCTCATCGGCTGAGAGCAGCTTTCCCGTGAGAAGGAGTTCCGCAGCCTTGCCCGGCCCCGCGAGCGACTGCGTCAGCCACGCGCCGCCGGTGCCCGGGATCACCCCCAGGCGCACCCACACCTGTCCCAATCGAGCGTCCGAGGCCGCAACCCTGAGGTCGCACGCGAGCGCAAGGTCCATGCCCGCGCCAACGGCGGGCCCCGAGATCGCCGCGATCACCACCGCATCGCTGGTGCGAACCGCGCGCACCATGCCCTGGAACGACTCGTAGAGCGTCGAGGCGATCTCTTCTTCCGAGAGCTCGCTCCAGGCGGCCAGCTCGTCGAGGTCTCCCCCGGCGCAGAAGGCGCCGCCTGCGCCCGTAAGAACGATCACACGGGCATCGGAGGAGTCGCGTATCGCGTGGCCTACCTCGCGCGCCCCCTGGGACCCCAATGCGTTCCTCCGCTCGGGGCGCGTCAGAGTCACGGTCGCGATGGAGCGCTCGGCGTTCCAAGAGACGGAGACGTTCTCGTAGGGCGTCACGCTCCGGAGACTACGTTCCTTTGAGACTTGACCCCAGAAAGGAAACGGCCGCCCTCACGGGGCGGCCGGTCTCAGTACGTTAGCACCTACGCCGCGGCGAAGGTCGATGGGATCCTCGTTACTTGGGGTTCTTGGGAAGCATCCGGGTCATCTTGGTCCCACACACGGGGCATGAGCCCTGTGCAGCCCTGGAACCGTTCGCCAGATCCTTTACCTCGCCCTCGAAGTCCCTCTTCTCGCGACACTTCACGCAGTAGCCGTTGTAGGTCTCGGCCATTTTCAAACACTCCCTTCTCGGTGTCCTCCCAGTTGGTCCGCCCGCCTAGCTATCGTGCCACGCCTGGGGCGGGGGGTGTCGGATTGTCATCACTCTCCGTGGGCGGCAGGGGGTCTTCCGGCTCTTTAAGGTCACTCTCCGCTGTCGCGTTTGGGTCCGGGCCCCCCTGGGCCTGCCATCGGGGCGGCGCCCCGCGGAACCGGGCCAGGAGGTAGAGGCACGTGAGACCTACGAGAAGGGACGTGATCTGGCTGCCCGTGAGGCCCAGATAACGCCGGTCGACCCGCAGGAAGTCGGTGATCATGCGCATCGAGCCGTACCAGATCGTGAAGAAGAGCGTGAGGAAGCCGGCGTTCCTTACCTTGCGCCCGAGCCACACCAGCACGACAAGCAACACGAGGGTTGAGAAGAAATCGTAGAGCGCGGTCTGATGCAGCGTTAGGTCGAAGCAACCGAGCGACGGAGGATCACCCGCGTTCAATCGCGCCAGGTATTGCTGCGCCGGAACGGGGGCCGCTCCCGCGCTCCCGAGGCAATGCCACCCGAGGGGGAAGCTAGTCGGCTTTCCGAGGTGATCACCGATGATGAGGTCGCCGATACGGCCGATGACGATGCCGAGAGCAAGGCCGGGGACGGCCAGGTCCATCATTCGCCAGAAGCCCATCTTGTGCCGGAAGGCGTACGGGAGAGCGGCGAGGATCGCGCCCGTGATGCCGCCGAGCAATGAGATACCGCCCTCCCACACTCGGAATATCCCGAGAAGGTCGCTGCCGTCGTTCGTGACCTGACCCAAGTGGCCGATCACGTAACCAACGCGCGCTCCAACGATCGCTCCAAGCAGCGCGTAGAACAGGACGTTCCAGATGTCGTCTTCTCTGGGCCCTCCGTACTTACGAGCGCGCCTCACCATCAGTTGCGCGCCGGCGAGGTAACCGACCGCTATCCCGATACCGTGCGGCGAGATCGCGAGGGGGCCGAGATGGATGCGCGGGAAGACCTCCCACGCCAACGGATCGATGCCTGCTTTGATCGCCTCGGCGAAGATCACGGGGACCGGCGGCCGAACTCGACGAAGCACTCGTGGGTGATCGGCATCTTCTCGGCAAAGAACCTCTCGACGGCCTCGGCGTAAACGCGGATCTCGTACTGAGCTGTCTCGGAATTGCGCAGAGAGAGGAAGTTCATGAGCGAGCGCGCGTTGAGGGTCCAATAGAACTGCGTGTAGATCCCGAACGGCAAGATGGCGCGAGCGAGCTCTTTGGCAACGCCCTTCTCGAGGAGGGCTTCGTACTCCGCGAAGAGATCCTTATAGATCCGATTGAACGTGCCGCGAGTTTCGTCGGCAAGCTCCTCTCCGGCAGGCTCGAAGAAGTACGCGCCGGGTTTGCCCGCTTGAGAGCGAACCGCCCCGGGTTCGGGTACGTAGAAGTCGTCGCTGAGCTTGTGGTACCTGGCGCTTTCCTCGTTGAAGGAGTTGTGCACGACGATCCCGTTGGCGACGAAGTTATGCCACGGACCCTCGACGCATAGGTCGTACGTCTGCTCCACCCCGACATAATCGACGGCAACGACCTCTACCGGGTGGGCGACCAGTACCTCCGCGTCGGCATCGGCGTAAGCCACTCGTCCGTTCACCATCAGATCCGCCGCGCGCGTCCTTCGAGCCTTCGGCCCGGACCCGACGAGCCCGACGGCATCGCGCAAGGTTGCCCAGCCATCAGAAGTGAAGAGACGGTGATTCTCCGTCGCTCGTAACCGTTTCCCATCGCGAAGCACGACTCTATAGACCGGTTGTTCGCCTTTGTCGACGACGTCCGAGATGTGGCCGGTCTCGAATACTCCGCTCGCTTCGTTCAATATCCGAAGCTCCATCTGCTTCACGCGCTCAAGCGCCTTTGGCGAACCGTCACCGTGCCACTGCATCCAAAGTTCTTCCATCGTTTTCGTGAAGGCGACCGCGCCGGTGTTGTTGACGAACGTGACCTCGGCGTCGCCCGTCAGGCAACCGATGCGGTGACGGAACCACTCGCGCGCCACGAAGATCGGGGTGCGGATGTGGAAACGGAAAGAGTTGTGCTCGAAGGGACTCCCGTGCCTCTCGCGCATGAGGAACTTGATGAGGCCCTTGTCGCGCTCTTCCATCATGTCTTGACGAACCGCGAAGCTCACGCGGGCCGAGTTCACGACGGATAGGTCGGTCGCCATGGAATCGTCGAGGCGAACGAAACCGTGGTCGAAAACGAGGAGCTCGTTCTCTTTGTCGCCGGGACGGATGGCGTCGTGATCTGAGGAGGTCATGGCATCCGCCACCCTATCGAGGGGCTGTGTCAAATCCCGGGAAATCTCTACAGGTAGCCCGGCATGGGTGGTGGCGGGACGCTGTCGGCCGGAGCGTCGACGTACAGACGGCCCCCGAAGCGCGCCTTGATCTCGTCGTCGTGTTGGTCCGCCGTCTGGGCCACCGCGGCGATCGTGGCCTCGAGCTCTTCGGGGGCCGTGTAATCGCCGAGCAGGTTGTGGTTGAACCACACCGCCCCGTTGGTCACGTCGAGGGCAAAGGCTCCAAAGACGAACTCCAGATTGGTCGTGAGCAGATACGAGGTCAGCTCGGCCGTGACGGGGACGTCGACGTTGGTGATGGCGAAGACCCGGACCACGCAGGGTCCGTCCTCGATCCAGGCGGGTACGACGAAGACGCGGGCCGACTCGGCCCCCACGATGTAAGCCCCACGCTCGTCGGCGATATAGGCCGGCATCATCTCGGCGAGTTTCGCCTCGATCAGCTCGCGCAGCTTCAGGATGGCCGGCGGTTCCCCTTTGGGGCGCGGCTTCGGGTGTGGGTCTGAGACCTGAGAGGGCGGGTTCTCCTCCGGCGTAGGTGCGTCTGGCATCGCGCGGCAGTATAAGGAAGGCATGAGCGACCGGATGGAAGAGGTGCGAGCTGATCGAGGCAGCGAGATCAGTTGCCAGGGCTGGCCGCAGGAAGCAGCCCTGCGGATGTTGATGAACAACCTCGATCCGGAGGTCGCCGAGCGGCCCCAGGATCTGGTCGTCTACGGAGGTTCCGGCAAGGCGGCCCGCAACCCCGCGGCTTTCCACGCCATCGTCCGGGAGCTCAAAAGCCTGGCGGGTGACGAGACGCTCCTCGTGCAATCGGGAAAGCCGGTCGGCGTCTTCAAGACGCATGCAGACGCTCCGCGCGTCCTGATCTCGAACTCGATGCTGGTGCCGCACTGGGCGACGTGGGACGAATTCCACCGACTCGAAGCCGAGGGACTCACGATGTACGGCCAGATGACGGCCGGGTCGTGGATCTACATCGGCACGCAAGGAATCTTGCAAGGAACTTACGAGACATTGGCGGAGCTCGCGACGCAGAGCTTCGGAGGAAGCCTCAAGGGACGCGTCGTGTTGACGGCCGGCCTTGGAGGCATGGGCGGGGCGCAGCCGCTGGCGGTGACGATGAACGAAGGCATCGCGCTGTGCGTCGAAGTCGACCCGACGCGTATCGAGCGCCGGCTGGCGACGAGGTACGTCGATCGCTCGACCGAGGACGTGGACGAAGCCTTGAACTGGATCGAGGACGCGCGACGGAAGGGCGAGGCGCTCTCGGTCGCTCTTCTCGGGAACGCCGCCGAGACTCATCCCCTGCTCTTGGAGCGCGGCTTCCGTCCCGACGTCGTGACGGATCAAACGTCGGCGCACGACATGCTGGACGGGTACGTCGCGGCAGGGATGACATTGGATGAGGCGCGAGAGCTGAGACGGGATGACCCCGACACGTACCTCAAGAGGTCACTCGAGTCGGTCGCCACCCACGTTGAGGCGTGGCTGGGCTTCCAACAGCAGGGCGCCGTCTGCTTCGACTACGGGAACAACATCAGGACACAAGCAAAGAACGCAGGCGTCACTAACGCGTTCGACATCCCCGGCTTCGTCGAGGCATATGTGAGGCCGCTGTTCTGTGAAGGGAAGGGTCCATTTCGTTGGGTTGCGCTCTCGGGAGACCCCGAGGACATAGCGCGCACCGATCGGGCGATCCTCGAGTTGTTCCCCGACGACGAACGCCTGCACCGGTGGATCAAGCTCGCCGAGGAACGGGTCGCGTTCCAAGGCCTGCCGGCCCGGATCTGCTGGCTCGGTTACGGAGAGCGCGATCGGGCGGGGCTGGCGTTCAACGATCTCGTAGCGTCTGGAGAGGTACGCGCGCCGATCGTGATCGGGCGCGATCAC
>JAXDJP010000109.1:0-4463 GCA_034665645.1 Actinomycetota bacterium
CGCCCAAGGCACGGACGCTTACCAAGCGAACCGGAACTTGGTTCTCTCCGACAACGCACTCGCGCGCTCGATCCCCCAGCTCGAGATCGAAGCGAACGAGGTTCGCTGCACGCACGGGGCCACGGTCTCGCCCGTTGAGGAAGAGCACCTCTTTTATCTGATGAGCCGCGGCATCGACCGCGTGACCGCGCAGAAACTGATCGTGTTCGGGTTCTTCGGTGAGGTCCTCGACCGAGTCCGGGTTCCGGCGGTGCGTGACGAGCTTTCCGATGCGATCTCCGCCAAGGTCGAGGCCGGCCAGAGGCTGGAGGTGGCGGTCTGATGGATGCATTCCAAGACGTGGCGCGTTTGAACGAGATCCCCGAGGACGCGGGCAAACAGGTCGTCGTCCGCGGTGAACTCGTGGGGCTCTATCGCGCGGGGGACGAGGTCTACGCGATCGGCGACATCTGCACGCACGAAGAGGCCTACTTGTCGGAGGGCGATTTCGATCCCGACGACATGGAGGTCGAGTGTCCGCTGCACGGATCGCATTTCGACGTCCGCGATGGAAGCGTTCGGATCCTTCCCGCGACGAAACCCGTAACGACGTACGAAGTTCGGATCGAGGGGGACCAGATCTCGGTCGGCCCCGCCAGGCCACCCAAGGAGTGATTGATGACTGAGCACATGTTGCACATCGAGGACCTGCACGTCGAGGTCGAGGGCAAGGAGATCCTCAAGGGACTGAACCTCACGCTCGACAAGGGCCAGATCCACGCCATCATGGGGCCGAACGGCTCGGGAAAGTCGACGCTGGCCTACGTTCTGACCGGACGCCCGGGGTACGAGGTGACCGCCGGCAAGGTCTTCTACACCGGCGAGGACATCCTTGACCTCGCTCCGGACGAGCGCGCCAAGCACGGCATCTTCCTAGCGTTCCAGTACCCGACCGAGGTCCCCGGCGTGTCGGTCGTCAACTTCCTTCGCACCGCATACAACGCGATCCACGCCGACAAGCCGAAGTCCGCGATGGCTTTCCGGTTGTTTCTCCAAGAGAAGATCGATCTCCTCGAGATCCCGACCGAACTCGTCGACCGTTACGTGAACCAGGGCTTCTCCGGCGGCGAGAAGAAGCGCAACGAGATCCTTCAGATGGCGGTTCTGGAACCGCAACTTGCGATCCTCGACGAAACCGACTCCGGTCTCGACATCGACGCTCTGCAACATGTGTCGGCGGGTGTGAACAAGCTCGCCGGCCCCGATGTCGGCATCCTTTTGATCACGCACTACCAGCGTCTCCTCAACTACATCCGGCCCTCGCAGGTGCACGTCCTCATGGGGGGCCGAGTCGTGAAGTCCGGAGGCTTCGAACTAGCGGAACGCCTCGAGGCCGAGGGTTACGCTGGCATCGCGAAAGAGCTCGGGCTGTCGGCTGAAGAGGTCGAGGGCGTCGAGCCCCAGGGAGCAGGTGTCTAGGTGACGCGATGTCGTTAGACGTCGAAGCAATCAGGAAAGACTTCCCGATCCTCGAGACGGAGGCCCACGGAAAGCCGCTCGTCTATCTCGATTCCGCGTCGACCTCGCAGAAACCGCGCCAGGTCATCGACCGGATGGTCCGTTTCTACGAGACCGAGAACGCGAACGTTCACCGCGGCATCTACGAGCTAGGCGAGAAAGCGACGAGGGCCTACGAGGGCTCGCGTGAGACGGCAGCTCGGTTCATCGGAGCTCGCAGCTCGCGCTCGATCGTGTTCACGAAGGGCACCACCGAAGCGATCAACCTCGTTCGGTTCACGTGGGCACGGGCGAACGTGAAAGAAGGCGACGAGGTCGTCGTCACGGAGATGGAACATCACTCGAATCTCATCCCGTGGCAACTGCTGATCGCCGAGACCGGAGCCACGCTACGCGTGCTGCCGATCGACAACGACGAGCACAAGCTGCGCATGGACCTCCTCCCGGAGGTCATAAACGACAAGACGAAGCTCGTTTGTGTGGGACTCATGTCGAACGTCCTCGGTACGATCAACCCGATCAGAGAGCTTGCCGACGCGGTCCACGCGGTCGGTGGACGCATCATGGTCGACGCAGCCCAGGCCGCGCCGCACCTTCAATTCGACGTAAACGAGCTCGACGCAGACTTCCTGGCCTTCTCCTCCCACAAGATGTGCGGCCCCACGGGGGCCGGAGTCCTCTACGGACGAGAGGATCTCCTCGAGGAGATGCCTCCGTTCCACGGCGGCGGAGAGATGATCCGTGAGGTGTGGACCGACCACGCGACGTGGGCGGACGTGCCGCACAAGTTCGAGGCGGGTACGCCGAACGTCGCTCAGGTCGTCGGCATGGCGGCCGCGATGGATTATCTCGACGGGCTCGGAAGAGACGCGATCCGGGAGCACGAGATCGAGATGACGACCTACGCGCTGGAGCGTCTGCGAGGCATCGACGCCATCATCTATGGCCCCCGAAAGGCGGAGGAGCGTGGGGGAGTCGTCTCGTTCGGCCTGGAGGGCGTGCATCCTCACGACATGGCGACCATCGTCGATCAAGAAGGGGTCTGCATCCGCGCCGGGCACCACTGCGCGCAACCTCTCATGCGGTGTCTCGGCGTACCCGCTACCGCCCGAGCTTCGTTCTACATCTACAACACACGCGAGGACATCGATGCGATGATCGACGCGTTGGAGAAATCGAAAGGGTGGTTCAGCTGAGCCTCGAAGAGCTTTACAAGGAAGTGATCCTGGACCACTACCGTGCCCCGCGTAACAAGGGCCGTCTCGACCCTCACGACGTCGCGCTCGAGCGGAACAACCCTCTGTGCGGAGACGAGATCGAGTTGTTCCTGAAGTTCGACGGCGACACGCTTCAGGGGATCGGCTTCGAGGGCAAGGGCTGTTCGATCTCCCAGGCCAGCACGTCGATGATGACCGAGAAGGTCAAAGGGCTGAACGCCAAGGACGCTCGCGCCCTCGCCGAATCGATCAAGCGGATGATGGCCGGCGAGGAAGAAGGGGACGTCGAAACGCTCGAGGATCTCGTCTCGCTGAAGGGCGTCGTGAAGTACCCCGTGCGGATCAAGTGCGCGCTCCTCGGGTGGAACACCCTCCTCGAGGGCCTCGACGAGGCCGGCCACACCCCGGCCCCCTAACCCACTTTTGTAATTTTCGTACGCAGATGTGCGTCCACAACTCGCGCGAAAGGAACCATCGCGGGCCCGGGGACGTCATAGGTCTATGCAGCTGCGAAAAGTCATCGCTCTCACGGTTCTAGCGGCCGCTCTTGGTGCGTGCGGCAACCCGACTGAGGCGGCTTCCTCGGCTCCCACGACCACGATTGATCCCGACACGCCGGTGTCGTCGACTCCCGGATCTGACGACGGCACCCAGCCGTCCGGCCCCCGCCACGTCGAACCGAAACCCGGCCAGGCCGATGTTCGCCCGATCGGATGGCAGAAGGCCGCGGTCGGAGCGGACGACCGCACCGTGACGATCCACTTCACGAGCGGGGTCGAGCCCTGCTACGTGCTCGATCACATCGACGTCAGATACGGGGCGAAGAGGGTCGAGATCACCCTGTTCGAGGGCCACGAGCCCAGCGACGAGGACGTCGCCTGCATCGAGATCGCCGAGTTCAAGGTCACCGAGGTGCAGCTCGACGAACCTCTCGCCGGCCGCAAGCTCGTCGACGGCGCCCGCTAGAAACTTCTGCGAGATCCGAAGGCGCCTAGGGTCAGACACAAGCCCCTATCGCTCGTTCCTCGGGGATCCATGCTCGCCTAGCGAGCACCATTCCCCACAGAAGCCGGACGGAGGAAATAGGGGCGGCAGGGGAGGCGGAGAAGGACTTAACACTATTCTCACTTGCTAAACGTGCTAAATCCTGGTAGACAGGGCCCATGCCCCTAGGAGACAGCTCCGCCACCAGGACCGCCAAGGTCCTGTCGCTGCCCAAGCGAGCCGACATCCTCTCGCTCCTCCTCACAAGCGGGCCCAAGACCGTCAAAGAGATCGCCGACGAGTTCGACATCCATCCCAACGTCGCCCGCGCCCACCTGGAGCTCATGGTGGAGGCCGGCTTCCTGTGGACCGAGACCCGGCGCCGCGACAAGGGTCGCCCGGCGAAGGTGTACTTCACGTGGGAGGGCGAGGCCGGGGCACTCTCCGAAGCCGGCGTATCTCCCTCTGGCCCCGCCGAGCCTCACGCCACATCGGTCGTCACCCAGCTGGACGGCGAGGTTCGCGCTCTCGAAAGGATCCTCGGCGAGGCATCGAGGCAACTTGCACGGATTCACGACCTGATCGAACAACAGAAGAACGGATAAGGAGGAAGTTGATGGCTGAATATGCGAACAAGGACGTATTGATCGAGACCGAGTGGCTCGAGCAGCACGCGGAGGACTCCGACATAGCGATCGTCGAGGTCGACGAGGACTTCTCTGCGTACGAGAAGGGGCACATCCAGAACGCGATCGCGATCAACTG
>JAXDJP010000110.1:0-3056 GCA_034665645.1 Actinomycetota bacterium
AGTTACAGAGAAGTGACTATTTAGCGTCGCCGCGGCCGTTTAGGCCGGGGTACTCGCGGCCCCCCGCTGGGAACCGGACCGAGAGACGCCACGCGTCTGCACTGCTGAACCGGTCGCGATAGTCGTACATACCGAGCCGTCTGCCGTGAGCGCGCCCGGACCTCAGCCACAACGACGAGCTCTGCGCGCGTCTTTCGGCCTCGATCGTCTCTTGAAGCGCGGCCTCGATCGCGTCGCGCTCCTCCGGCGTAGGGCCGCCCTCGACCGAAACGAGCTCGAGCTTCGGGCGGTGCGAGTGCTCGGAGTCCGTCATAGGGGAACGTTGCCGTGCTTGCGCTGCGGGATCGTCTCCCGCTTCGACCGCAGCATGTCGAGAGCCTGCGCCAAGCGTTTGCGCGTTTCTTGGGGCGGGATCACGTCGTCGACGTAACCGCGTTCGGCCGCGATGTAAGGGTTGGAGAACTTCTCGGCGTAGTCGGCGATCAACTCGGCGCGCGCGGTGTCGGCATCGTCGGCCGCGGCGATCTCCTTACGATGGATGATGTTGACGGCGCCTTCCGCTCCCATCACTGCGATCTGGGCCGAGGGCCAGGCCAGCGAGATGTCGGCGCGGATGTGCTTCGAGTTCATAACGACGTACGCGCCGCCGTAAGCCTTGCGGGTGATGACGGTCAGCCGTGGAACGGTTGCCTCACTGAACGCGTACAGGAGCTTTGCACCGTGGCGGATGATGCCGCCGTACTCCTGTTCCGTTCCGGGGAGGAACCCGGGGACGTCGACGAACGTGACCAGCGGGATGTTGAACGCGTCGCAGAACCTCACGAAGCGAGCGCCCTTGGTGGAGGATTCGATGTCGAGGCACCCGGCCAGTACCTGCGGTTGGTTCGCCACGATCCCGACGGGGTGACCGCCGAGACGCGAGAACCCGCACAGGATGTTGCGAGCCCAGTGCTCGTGGATCTCGAAGAACTCGCCGTCGTCGAACACCGACCGGATCACCTGATGCATGTCGTAAGGGATGTTCGGGGAGTCCGGGATGAGGTCGAGTAGGTCGTCACAAGAACGAGCCGGGTCGTCCGTCGGCGGGAAGTATGGCGGCGATTCGAAGTTGTTGGACGGAAGGAACGACATCAGGTACCTGACTTGATCCAACAGTTCTTCGTCGGTTGCGGCCACAACGTGTGCGACTCCCGACTTCGATGCGTGCGACATCGCGCCGCCGAGTTCTTCTTGGGTGACGGTCTCGCCGGTCACCGCCTTGATGACCTCGGGACCGGTGATGAACATGTGTGACGTCTCGGCCACCATGAACGTGAAGTCGGTCATCGCGGGGGAGTAAACGGCCCCCCCGGCGCACGGCCCCATGATCGCGGAGATCTGGGGGATCACGCCAGAAGAACGGACGTTGCGGTCGAAGATGTATCCGTAGCCCGCGAGCGATGCCGCTCCCTCTTGGATGCGAGCACCGCCGGAGTCGTTGAGGCCGATGACGGGCGCCCCGGTCTCGAGGGCGAGGTCCATGATCTTGCAGATCTTCTCTCCCATGACCTCGCCCAGGGACCCTCCGAAGACCGTGAAGTCCTGGGCGAAGACGAAGACCTTGCGACCGTCGATCGTGCCCCATCCGGTGACGACGGCGTCACTGAGAGGGCGCTTGTCCTCGATCCCGAAGCCATGGGAGCGGTGGCGCACCAGCATGTCCGTTTCGACGAACGTGCCTTTGTCGAGGAGCTTCTCGATGCGCTCTCTAGCGGTGAGTTTTCCTCGCTCGTGCTGGCGATCGATTGCCGCCTGACCCCCCGCGAGGTGGGCCTCGTCCCTCAGGGCGTCCAGTTCCTCCAGCCCTTGATCGATGGGTCGCTGGATGGGAGTTTCCTCTGCCTCGGCCATGGGAGGCATCTTACTGACGCGGCGAAGCCCGATTCCCCCTCGAAAAAGGGACGAATTACCCTCATGAGGGAGCAGGGGACGGCGCTTTAGGGGCGAAGTTCAGAGTCATGCGACCCCTAGACGAGTTGCGCCAGCTTCGACGTGCGCTGCGGGAACTGAAGAAGGCCGATGCGGCCGCCGAGGAATCGGCGCGCTTCGAGTTGACCCAGTCGACCCGGCATTTCTCGCGCAAGGCGCAAGAGACCCTCGAGAGCACGATGGCTCTGTCGGCGATGCTGATCCGCGCCGGTGAGGTCGACGAGGCTCACATGTTGATCGATCAGGTAGAGCGCGAGGTGCGGGAAGAAGAGGCTGCGCTGCGCGAAACGATGAACGAGGTGCAGGTCGATCGGCACGAGAGGCAACAGAAGATCGCCAAGCTCAAGCTGACGCGACTGTTTGCAGGGCTTATCACGGGAGCCTCGCTCATGGTGCTCTCGATCGGAGGCATCGCCGTTGCCAGCATGTTCCTGCATCGGAACGATCCCTCTCCTGCACATCGCGCGCGCGTCGCGGCAGAGCATCGCCAGATACATAACCGCAAGCAAGTGAAGATCGCCGGCGTCTCCGTCAAGTTGACCGCGCATCAGCTCGCTACTTACAAACACCTGAGCGCCGGTTCGTCCGTGGCTTCCAGCGAGATGCGCGACTTGCTGACCGCCGTGTTGCCGCAGGTGCCGGTGTCGATGGTCAACCGGGTCCAAACCGCGATCGTCGCGGCGGTCGGTCCCGTCGAAGTTCCGGCCGCGGTTCAGCAACTCACCACCGCCGCCGACAAGGTCGTGAAGCTGCCGAAGCACAGGAAGGCTAGGCAGGAGCCCTCGCCAGAACCCTCCCCCTCGGACGATCAGGAGCCGTCACCGTCGCCTTCTTCTTCGTCAGATGAAGGGTCGCCAAGCAGTGATGACGGTTCTAGCTCTGGTGATGACGGCACGACTTCGGGACAGGACGGCGGGTCGCCGGTCCAGATCCCCGGAGACGGCGCGCCGCACATCTAGTTAGACGGTCCGGAAGCCACTCTCTCCGTCGGCCAGCGTGCCGATCAATCCCGCAGGCTCGATCCTCACGGTTCCCTCTTCGTCCGACACGGTTCCGATCCGCTGGGCCTTGTATCCCGCTCCGCCGAC
>JAXDJP010000111.1:0-3305 GCA_034665645.1 Actinomycetota bacterium
CGGGGTCGATAAGCAGGATGACCGTCGCTTGATGCGAGTCCACTCGGATTATCTTTCCGACCAGGCCATCGGGGGTCACGACTGCCATGTTGTCCTTCACGCCATCCGCACTTCCACGGTTGATAACGACGGCCCACTTGTAATTGCCGGGAGCTTCGCTGATCACCTCGGCGACGATGCGTGGCTTGTCGAACCAGGGTTCGTCCATCTCCGTGACACGTCGAAGTTCGACGTTCTCTTGGATGACGGTGTCCGCTTCGGCGGACCGTTCCCGAAGGTCCGCGATCTCCGTCCTTAGTTGCGTGTTGTCGTCCCGCAGGCTCGCGAGGTCACCCAGGGACGAGAAGAAGTTCCCGATGGGGCGCGTCACGACCGTGAGCCCTCTTTGGATCGGCGCCACGACCGCCTGCGAGATATCGCGGACGCGGTCGAGAGGACCCGTTGCGTCTCGGAAATCGAGCGTGATTATGAGGATGGACAACGCGAGAAAGACAAGAAGGAGCACCCGCCCTCGCGTGTTGCGGCGGTACATCACGTATAGAACCTCTTTACTGCGAAAGATCCGGTGGGCGGCTCAGCGGTGGGCCGACCCTGCGGGGCCATGGTAGCCCCTTCTGAATCTGGGGCCTGAGGCCGCTGACCTGCGGTCAGTGCCTGGTGGACGAGATGAGGACCCTCTTCAGAGCCTCGAACTCCTCGAGACACTTGCCGGAGCCGATGGCAACCGAGAACAACGGGTCCTCGGCGATATGGATGGGCATGCCCGTTTCGTGCTTCAGTCGCTCGTCGAGGCCCTTGAGCATCGAGCCACCACCGGCGAGCACGATCCCCTTCTCCATGATGTCTGCGGCAAGTTCCGGAGGGGTTTTGTCGAGCGTGTTCTTAACGGCATCGACTATCTGGTTAACCGGTTCTTCGATCGCGCGCCTGATCTCTTCCGCAGAAACAACGATCGTCTTCGGAAGACCGGTAACAAGGTCGCGGCCGCGTATCTCTGCTTGCTGTTCTTCGGGCATCGGGAAGGCCGACGCGATCGCCATCTTGATCTCTTCTGCGGTGCGTTCGCCGAGCATCAGTGAGTATTCCTTCTTCACGTAGTTGATGATCGACTCGTCAAGCTCGTCGCCACCGATGCGGATCGACTGGCTTGTCACGATGCCACCGAGCGACACGACCGCGACCTCCGTAGTGCCACCACCGATGTCGACAACCATGTTTCCGGTCGGTTCGTGCACAGGAAGTCCAGCGCCGATCGCGGCCGCCATCGGTTCCTCGATGATGAACGCGCTGCGCGCGCCTGCAGAGATCGTTGCCTCTTCGACCGCACGCTGTTCGACACCCGTGATTCCGGAAGGCACGCACACGACGACACGCGGTTTAGCCAAAAACGAGCGACGATGCACCTGGTGGATGAAATAACGAAGCATCTTCTCGGTGACGTCGAAGTCGGCGATGACCCCGTCTTTGAGCGGGCGGATCGCAACGATGTACGACGGAGTACGTCCGATCATCCGCTTGGCTTCGGAACCAACCGCGAGGATCGCGCCCGTCTTCGTATTGATCGCCACGACCGAAGGCTCATTCAGAACGATCCCGCGGCCGCGGACGTAGACGAGGGTGTTGGCGGTTCCGAGGTCGATCGCCATGTCGCGACCGATGAACGAAAACATGTTGTCCATCTAAAAACTCCTACAGGTCAGTAAACAGCGTAGTTAAGAAGTAACGGCCACCCTAGCCCAGAAGGACCATGTCCGTTTAATCACCTTTCTCTCCCTGAGTAAACGGACGCCGACTCGCCCACTTGAGTTGCCCTTAGCCGGGAAAGAAGAGGCCGATCTCGCGGGCGGCCGACGTGGGCGAGTCGGAGCCGTGCACGATGTTTTCGCCGATCTCCGAAGCGAAGTCGCCGCGGATCGAACCGGGTGCGGCCTCGATCGGGTTGGTCGCTCCCATTATCTGGCGCATGCCGGCGACGGCATCCGCACCTTCTACGACCATCGCAACGACGGGCCCGGACGTGATGAATGACACGAGCTCACCGAAGAACGGGCGCTCGACGTGCTCTGCGTAGTGACGCTTGGCGAGGTCCTCGTCGATCGTAAACAGCTTCATCGAACGGATCGAGTAGCCCTTCGCTTCGATGCGTCCGATCACCTCGCCAACGAGTCGCCTTTGTACGCCGTCTGGCTTAACCATGATGAATGTCTGCTGAGTCTCGGCCATTTCTTCCTCCTAAGTAAGGTCGACCCCAACGCCGAGGAAAGCCCGCGCTTCCCCCACGACGTAATGGGATCCGGTGATGCAAACGAGATCTGCGGGAGTTGCGAGTTGGAGAGCCCTAACGACCGCGTCTGACACATCGTCTGCGGCCTCGGCGGGCAAACCTAACGCGTTTGCACTCTCCACAATCTCGCCTACGGGGAACGATCGATCATTCTTCGCCTGGGTTGCTATCACGTGACTCGGAACGCGCGTCAGCTCCGCAAGGATCCCGGCCCGGTCTTTGTCTTGAAGTATCCCGACGACGAAGATCACCTTGTCGAAAGCGAACTCTTCGAGAAGGCTCGATATAACGGCCGCCATCCCGTCGGGGTTGTGCGCGACGTCGACCACCACCCCTGCGGTCTCGTCGTCGCGCGGACGCACCGTTTCCAAACGCCCAGGAGCGCGCGTGGCCTCGAATCCCTCGGCAACGACCTCGTCGGCGAGCGTGTCGGCAGGAAAGAACCTCGTAACGGCTTCGAGCGCGGTCGCTGCGTTGGTGCCTTGGTGGCTGCCGTGCAACGGAAGGAAGAGTCCCTCGTAAGTCCGTGAACTGGTCTTGATCGAGAGATAGCGGCCTCCGAAGGCCACCCGGTTGTCCAAGACCTCGAAATCGCGTCCGATCCTAGAAAAGGCGACGTCTAACTGTGCCGTTTCTTCGTTCAGGATCCCCAGGATCGCGGGATCGAGCTCGGCGGTAACGACGGTGGAGGCGGGCTTCACGATTCCGACTTTCTCCCGTGCGATCGTCGCCTTGTCGGGCCCCAATAAGGCGGTGTGATCCAGGCCGATGTTGGTGACCACAGAGACCGGCGCCTCCACGACGTTCGTTGCATCCCACCGGCCACCCAGGCCGACCTCGACTACGGCGGCATCGACGGCTTCCGACGCCCACAGGAAGAACATCGCGGTCATAACTTCGAAGTAGGTGAGTCTCTCTCCCAGCTGACGCTCCGTCAGGATCATGTACGGGTGAAGGTGATCGAAGACCTCTCCGAAGACCTCCTTCGAGACCGGTTCCCCTGCGATCGAGAGCCGCTCGC
>JAXDJP010000112.1:0-4412 GCA_034665645.1 Actinomycetota bacterium
GTGCCTAAAAGCAGACCCTAGACTTCTGTTGTGGGGGGCACACCGAAACGACTAGTCGTGGCCGGGACGACGATCCTGCTCGCCTTGACCGCCTGTAGTAGCCACTACGACGCCTACTTCTCCAACCAATGCGCTACGACGGTGCATGTGACCACATATGGACAGCCCCCGTCCGAGGCGAAGCCCTACGACGTCATATCGAAGTTCGACATAGCCCCGTACGCCCTGGTTCGAGTTGAGCGGGCATTTGACGACGCCAGCGGCGATCAGTGGTCGGTGGGAGTTGACGCGTCGGATGACCTGATCGCGGTCGATGGGAACGGGTGGGATGGGGGGACCGTCGTTATTCCTGCGTCGATGTGTCCCAACAGCGGGTGAGCCAAGTAAGTCAGTGCACAAAAAAAAATGTACCCCGAAGTGACGTTCGGCCGAGGCCTACTTATCTCTTCGAGGTACAAGACCATCGTAATTCGGACGTCGAGTGGGATGCAATAGCCCCAACGGGCAATTCTTCGCGCTTCCTCCGAAAGTCTTCGCGACCACCGCCGCGGGCAGGACGAAATCATCCACAGAAGTACGCGCTTTCGCTCACCCCCCGGGGAGATTTGCTCCCGGCTCCGAACGACTTAGAGGTAGTTGCGAAGATCCCAGAGCTCGGGGAAGAAGCGCTTCTCGAGGGTCGAGCGGAGGTATGGAGATCCCGTCGAGCCGCCCGTCCCGCTCTTAGTGCCGATCTGCCGCTCGACCATCAGCACGTGACGTTGGCGCCACATGGTGAAGAGCTCGTCGTGGGTAAGTAGCGCCTCGGAGAGGTCGAACTCCTCGCCGTATCCCTCGCGATCGCGCGCCACCGTTAGCAAGCTGGCTCGTCGAACCTCGGCATCGTCGGCCGGCATCGGCAGACCGTTCTGGTCGAGGGCCGCGCAGAACGCGTCCCACAATGTCGGTTCCCGCAACCGGCGCTCCATCCGTTCGCGCTCGACGTCGTCCAATGCCACGCGGTCCATGTAGCTCGCGTCCTTCACCCCGGAGATGAACTCGATCTCACGGAACTGCACGGATTGGAACCCACTCGCAGGAGCAAGCTTGGTCCGGAACTCCAGGAAGTCTTGCGGGGACATCGACTCCAGCACCGGTATCTGCTGGATGAGCACCTGCTCGATGACATGAACGCGTTCGAGGAAATGACGCGCTCGGCGAAGCTCTCCGTCGAAGATCAGCTCGCGGATCGACTCGAGTTCGAACAGCACTTCTTTGAACCACAACTCGTAGATCTGATGGATGACGATGAAAAGCAGTTCATCGTGCGCAGGAGGATCCGACTCGAGCTTCTGCAAGCCCAGGAGTTGCGGAACGCTCAGGTAACTGCCGTACGAGAGGCGGCGGTCCTCTTCTCCGAACCTCGGCGGACGCCTGTCGCTTTCCAGTTAGTTCTTCTTAGTGTCGCCGTCTCCGGAAGCCCCGTTGTCGACACGGTCGGGGTCGACTGTCGTGGTGGTCGTGGTCGGCGTCGAACCCAACGGCCGAAGGGCCGCTACCTGCGTCGAGACGATCGGCGTTCCGACGTCGACGAGGTCGTACAGCTCGATGACGTCGTCGTTAGACATCCGCACGCAGCCGTGCGAGGCGTTGAAACCTAGGGAATACGTTGCGGTCGTGCCGTGGAACCGGATCCCCGAAGCGGACCAGTTAAGAGCGCGGAGCCCGAGCGGATTGCCGATACCGGGCGGTATCTCCGCGGGAAGCGACGCGCCCCACGTCGTCGGTGCCGGGTTGATCCACGTCGGCATGTAGCGCTTCTCGGTGATCTCGAAGATGCCCTGCGGCGTGGGGTACGCGGCCTGTCCCGGTGCCACCGTCCACGAGTGCGTGATCTTGCCGTCCTCGTAGAGGTAGAGCTTGTTCTCGCCGATGCGCACGAGCAATATCTGGTCGAACGAATCCTCGGAGACCTTGGGCTTCAAGGTCTTGACCGTCAACTCAGCGTCCGAGCCCCCGGTGCGCAACGCTTTGCGAAGCGCGTGCCTGCTCGCCTTCACCTCGACGCGACGTCCGGGGTGACCGGGGGTGGTCTTAACCCAACCGGTCGAGTAGTCGATCGCCGCGTCGATGGGCTTCTTGTTGAGTGCCCCGGCGAGGCCTTCGACGTATCCGCGCACTCCTTGCTTCGGATACGTGATCGCAACGTCGCGTGAGAAATCGAAGTCGTCTCCGAAGACGCGCTGCTTCACCTTGTCCATGAACGAGATCTTGCCGCTGGCCCTTAGTGCGGCCCCCACGACGCGCTCCGCGTTACTGCGCGCGCCGATGCGTTGCGGTGTGACGGTCCACTCGTGAGCTTTCCAAGAGACGTTGATCTTGCGGTGGAGTTGCGGAGCGATCGCGTCTTTGACCGCGTCGATCGCCTGCTCGCGCGACATCCCTCCTACGTCGACTCCCGCGATCGTGGAGCCGGGGAGGATGCGGCCCTCATAGCGTTGCCCGAAGTCATACGCGGCGTAAGAAACGCCGGCCACACTTACGGCAACGACGCCGACAAAGATCGCGATCCCGATCCACAGGGTTCGGGCGCGACGCCATGACCCATTGCCTCCAGAACCGCTTTGGGGAATGACTTCGCCCCCCGTGCCATCTGATGTCACGTGTGTTGACTCGCCTCTCTGATCGGCCGGCTGGGCGGCCTCGGAAAGATGTGCCCGCCGATGCTACTTGGCAAGGCTCCTAGGCGAAACCCCCGTTCGAGGGATAAGACGCCCCGACCCCGGGAAAGGTTGCGCTTCGGGCAAGAACTGGGAGCCCTGTTGCGTCCCGCGAGCGGGTAAGCCACGATGTATCGGTGGAGATATACGACTCGATCCTCGACTCGATCGGCCGTACCCCTCTGCTCCGCCTGCACCGCTTCGGCCGGGGCCTCCCGTGCCCCCTCCTCGGCAAGCTCGAGATGCTGAACCCGGGCGGGAGCGTGAAGGACCGCATCGGCATCCGGATGATCGAGGCCGCCGAGAAGGCCGGCTACCTCTCGCCCGGCGGGACCATCGTCGAGCCGACCTCCGGTAACACCGGGACCGGCCTCGCTATCGCCGCCGCCATCAAGGGCTACCGCTGCATCTTCACGATGCCCGACAAGATGAGCCAGGAGAAGATCGCGCTGCTGCGCGCGTACGGGGCCGAGGTCGTGATCACGCCCACCGCGGTCCCGCCCGAGTCTCCCGAGTCCTACTACCGGGTCGCCGACCGATTGGCCGAAGAGATCCCCGGGGCGTTCCAGCCGAACCAGTATCACAACGCAGAAAACCCACGGGCTCACTACGACACCACCGGGCCGGAGTTATGGGAGCAGACCGAAGGCCGCATCACGCACCTTGTGATCGGCGTCGGCACCGGCGGCACGATCACCGGAGCGGGCCGCTACCTGAAGGAGCAGAACCCCGACGTCGTGATCGTCGGAGCCGATCCCGAAGGCTCGATCTACACGAGCGAGCCGCGGCCCTACCTCGTCGAGGGGATCGGCAAGGAGTCGTGGCCCGAGACGCTCGACCCATCGGTCGTAGACAGATGGGTCACGGTCAGCGACAAAGACTCGTTCTTGACCGCACGCCGGATGACTCGCGAGGAGGGCGTTCTGCTCGGGGGCTCGGGAGGAACCGCGGCGTGGGCCGCGCTCGAAGTCGGACGCGATTGCTCGCCGGATGACCTCATGGTGGTCCTGCTTCCGGACTCTGGAAAGAGCTACCTCTCGAAGCTCTACAACGAGTCGTGGATGGTCGAGCACGGATTCACGGAACGGCCCGGGACCTCGGCGCGCATCGGCGAGGTCACGATCGAGAAGTCGCGCACCGAATCGAACATCCCCGACCTCGTCGTCGTTCCGTCACACGAGAAGGTGGGCCGGGCCATCGACCTCTTGCAGGCTTACGGGATCTCCCAGGTCCCGGTGGCAAGGACGGACAAGCCCGAGGACGTCTCCGACATCGTCGGCTCGATCCACGAACGCACGCTTCTCGACCGTGTGTTTCGGGACCGCGACGCGATCGACCGAGACGTCGCCGAGGTCATGGACGCACCGCTGCCCGTCGTGCAGTCGAGCGCGGGAGTGGACGAGATGTTCGCCGACCTCTCCAGGGGGGCCGAGGCGATCGTGGTGGCGGAAGGCTCCAAGCCGACCGCGGTGCTCTCGCGCGCCGACCTACTCGAGTTCCTCGCGAAACAGCAACCGACCTAGCCGACCGCGTTCTGATCCACCAGGGTTACGAGTGCCGTAACGGAGCTGGATCATTTAGGCAGCCCGCAACAACCGGGCCTAGTACGAGAGGGCGCGCTCCAGATCGGCGATCAGGTCGTCCGGGTGCTCGATACCAACCGACAGCCTGAGGAGACCCGGCGGAACCTCTAGGCCGGAGCCTGCGAGGCTC